>JAXFQZ010000003.1:0-13112 GCA_034178685.1 Candidatus Ornithospirochaeta sp.
CGTTTCCCTTGTGATTGCAGGCGCTGCGGTTTATCCTTCTCCAAGGAGGAAGCGATGATAGGATTCGGAATAGTCGGTATTGGAATGATAGCTGAGTTCCATGCAAGGGCTCTGGAATGCATAGAGAACGCACGCCTTGTAGGATGCTATTCGAGGTCAAGGGAGAAGAGGGAGAGGTTCTCTGAGCTCCATTCATGCCGCACATACGATACGCTTGATGCATTCCTGTCAGATCCCGATATAGACGTGGTTATCATCGCAACTCCATCGGGAGCGCACCTTGATGTGGCGCTTGCTTCTGCAAGGACAGGGCACCATGTGCTTATCGAGAAGCCTCTTGAGATCACTGAAGAGAGGTGCAGCAGGATCATCTCATGCTGCAGGGAGAACGGGGTGAAGCTCGGTGGCATCTTCCAGTCGAGGTATCAGGAGGCTGCAAAGGTGATGAAGAAAGCTGTGGAGGATGGCAGGTTCGGCAGGATTGCATTCGCCAGTGCCCAGATCAAGTGGTACAGGAGCCAGGAGTACTATGACAGCGGGCTCTGGAGGGGCACCAAGGCCCTCGACGGAGGAGGGTGCATGATGAATCAGGGAATCCACGCAATCGACCTGCTGCAGTGGTTCATGGGTGATGTCGTCTCAGTCTCCGCATTCGGAGGCACGCTTGGCCATGAGAGGATCGAGGTCGAGGATACAGCCGCAGTAGTCCTCAGATTCGCAGATGGCGCGATAGGCACGATAGAGGCAACTACATGCGCATACCCTGGATGCCCGAAGAGGATCGAGATCATGGGATCCGATGGCACAGCGGTCATGGAGGAGGATAGCATCGTAAGATGGGAATTCAGGAAGCCGCTTCCTGAGGATGAGGATATCATAAGGAGGCTTGGGGCATCAGGTAGCCAGGGAGGCGCAGGGGACCCGTCTGCGATAAGCTTCAAGGGCCACCAGATGCTTTTCGAATCGTTCATCAGGGCAATAATGAATGATTCCGAGCCTGATATCACAGGTGAGGAGGCATCGAGATCCGTAGGTATCATCGCTGCTGCTTACAGAAGCATGGAGACAGGCATGCCTGTATCCCTCCCTTCAATGAATCCTTGACCCCATGATATAGTAAGTGTTAGTTTGGTAGTAGTCTAAACACGAGGTACAAAAGAAAATGAAAGAATTATTGGCACTTGCCGCAGATCCTGCATCCTCTGCTTCAATGATGACGACTCTTATCACATTCGTTCTCATCATCCTTATCTTCTATTTCCTGATCATCAGGCCGCAGAAGAAGAGGGACAAGGAAGCCAAGGCTATGATCGACGCAATGCAGAAAGGCGATAAGGTCGTAACAATCGGCGGAATCCATGGAACAGTAGTAACTGTCAAGGAGAAGACAGTGGTTATCAAGGTCGATGATGCAGCAAGGATCGAGTTCTCCAAGTCTGCAATCTCCACAGTCACAAGCCGCACAGCCGAGAAGTCAGCTCCGAAGAAGGAGAAGAAGGCAGAAGCTGCAGTGGAAGCTCCAGCTGAGGCTGAGAAGAAAGAAGACAAGAAGACAGAATAATCTGCAATAGGGGTGATTATCTTGAAGAAGACCGGTCGTACGCTGCTGGTCATCCTTGTCATCGGGGTTTGCTTTGCATTGCTTTATCCTACTATCAAGTGGTATTGCTTTGTTCCTCAGACAACGAAGGATCTTGCAGCTGGTTCAAATGAACAGATCAGGGATTATGCACGCGGACAGGCCTCAAAGGATGTCCGCGCTTTGAAGAATATAGCGCTTAGCGATTCTTCTGCAGCTGTTCCCGATGAATATAAGTATCTGATTGCCGATGCAAAGGCATCGCTTAAGGCAATGGGAAAGTCCAATCCTAAGGCATGGACATGCTATTCCCTTCTTTCGTCATTCGCGAATGAGTCCGAGGCATTCTCAGCTTCCGAGAAGCATTACAGGAATGAGCTCATGAGCGCAAAGAAGCTCTCTGGCAATGTCCTCCAGCTCGGTCTTGACCTCAGGGGCGGTATGTCCATCATCCTCGAGGCAGACGTGGATGCATACAAGGAGAAGACAGGCGCTGCTCCTTCCTCAGCTGAGCTCACGCAGCTTCTTGAGGAGGATATCGACATCCTCACCTCCAGAATCGACCAGTTCGGAGTCACCGAGCCTGATATCAGGCTCCAGGGCTCAGACCAGATCCTGATCGAGATCCCAGGGGAAGCAGATCCTGAGAGAGTCAATTCCTTCCTCAGGGGAAGGGGTTCCCTTACTTTCCAGATAGTCGACCAGACGCTTACAAGCAGGGTCAATTCAGACTATCTTTCCAATCCATCTGCTGCATTCGATGACAATGGCAATATCGTGGTTCCTGATTACATCCCGGATACGAAGACCCTTGCTGGCTACTATGCTGAGGACTCATACGGGATCGAGGCGCTCGAGAGCTTTGTCGTTATCGAGAATGAGATCGGACTCGATGGCTCCCATCTTTCATCCGTGCAGGTCTCAAGGGACCAGCAGAGCAACAGGCCTGTTATCAACTTCACGCTTGATAGCGAGGGAGGAAAGCTCTTCTATGCCCTTACCTCAAAGCATGTAGGCGACTCGCTTGCAGTCGTAATGGATGGCAAGGTCAAGAGCGTTGCAAGGATCAATGATGCCATCAGGGAAAGCGTTCAGCTCTCAGGCGGATTCACTGAGGAAGAGGCTCTGTCGCTTTCAATCGTACTCAAGACAGCTTCGCTTCCGATAGACCTCGCGGTTGTATCCCAGCAGGCAGTCGGAGCAACGCTCGGAGATGATTCGGTCTCAGTAGCGCTGAAGGCGATCATAATCGGCATCTCGCTTGTCATCATCTTCATGATCGCATACTACGGGCTATCTGGAATCGTTGCTGATATAGCGCTGCTTCTCAACCTGTTCATGATGATCTCAGTGCTCTCGGCGCTGCATTTCACCCTTACTCTTGCTTCGATAGCAGGCCTTGTCCTTACGCTGGGTATGGCAATCGATGCTAACGTGATCATCTATGAGAGGATGAAGGAGGAGCTCAGGGAAGGCAAGGACGACTATGTGGTTGTCAAGCAGGGCTTCGATAGGGCCTTCTGGACGATCATGGACTCCAATGTCACAACCATAATCGCTGCTATAGTCCTCTCGATCTTCGGCTCAAGCTCCGTAAAGGGCTTTGCCAATACGCTTGCAATCGGTATTGCATGCTCGCTCTTCACAGCTCTCTTCGTATCCCACCTCGTGTTTGATTTCTTCATCACAGAGGAGAACGGGAGAAGGATCAGGCTGTCATGGAGGAAGGCAAAATGAGAAGAATAGATGTACTGAAGTATAAATACGCAGCAATCGGCGTCTCTTCCGCTTTCATAGTCATAGGAATCGTCTTCTTCATCGTATTCGGAGGCTTCAATACCGGAATCGACTTCGGCTCCGGCTTCTCCGAGAGGGTGCAGGTGGCTCCGCTTGGCTTCAAGGCAAGCTACTCGGGCCAGAAGAGCGCAGTCCTTTCCGTTTCCTCCAACACGCTTGTCCTCCAGCTCAGGGACGCCAACGGAGTCGAGATACATCAGTATCCTGAATCGGATTATCCGACAGCAGGGGATGTAGCCAAGGCGCTCTCGGATAGCGGGATCTCTGTCGAGGTCAAGGACCCATCGCTTAGGACCGGGAACCTTGTCTCCGGATTCGGATTCCCAGCAGTGCTAACCTCCTCACCATTCAACGTCAACTTCGCGACCGACTCCAAGGATGTCACGATCGAGGATATAAGGGAGGCTCTGAAGGCAGTAGGATCTGTGAATGTCCAGACGGTAGGAACGCAGTCGGATGGGATCTTCCAGGTCCGTCTGAGCGTTGAGGATGGCGAGACGCAGAGCGAGATCGAAGCAAAGGTGAACGCAGCCCTGAGAAGCGCATTCGGAAACGACAGCCTCGTTGTCATGCAGTCCGATTTCGTAGGCCCTAAGTTCTCTTCCGCGCTCCTGCTGAACTCAATAAAGGCTGTGCTAATCGCAATCGCCCTGGTCCTTGTGTATATCGCAATCAGATTCAGGCTCTCATATGCCCTGTCATCGATCATTGCGCTCTTCCATGATGTCCTTGCGATGCTTTCGTTCATCCTTATCTTCCGCCTTGAGGTGTCAAGCACGACCATTGCAGCTGTCCTGACAATAATAGGATATTCGCTCAACAATACGATCGTTATCTTCGACAGGGTCAGGGAGAACATTAAGCTCAACAAGAAGCACGATGTATGCGATATAATCAACCGCTCTATCGAGCAGTCTCTATCAAGGACGGTCATAACGAGCCTTACGACCTTATTCGCTATCGTTCCTCTTGCTATTTTCGGATCCGGGGATATAAAGCTCTTCGCAATCAACCTCACATGGGGCGTTGTGATCGGAGCATACTCCTCGAACTTCCTTGCTCCTGCTATGCTGAGCTTCTTCCATAAGCTCTGGCCGATCAACGTGGAGAAGGAGAAGAACGAAGACTATTCGCTAGTATGACGATACAGAGAGCTTCATGCCTTGGCTTCTGCCAGGGAGTAAGATCTGCGCTGAAGAAGGCGCTTGATGCAAGGGAGATGGCCTTGGGCCTCTCCCTTGATGTGTATATATACGGCAGCATAGTCCATAACAGCAGGGTACAGGAGGCTTTCAGCAGGCTCGGGATCAGGACGATATCATCCGCCTATGGACAGAAGCCAGGGGTCGTTGTGATCAGGGCGCATGGGATTGCAGACAGCGAAAGGAAGGCATTCGAGGACCTGGGCTACGTGATAGTCGATGCAACATGCCCTGTGGTTCTGCATAATCAGTCCCTCCTTAGAAGCGCATCCGATCCTCTGATCATAGGATCCTCTATGCACGATGAGGTCATTGCTCTCAGGGGCGTTGCCGTGAACGCATGCGTCATCGAGCGTCCTGAGGACCTAAGCATGCTCTCCAGGGATGTTGAATACAGCGCCGTGATACAGACTACGCTCTCATCATCGCTCCTGGATGAAATTAAGCATGTTGCAGTGGAAAAAGGACTGACAATCAATTATCTTAATTCTATATGCAACGCATCCCTTAGCAGAAGAGAGGCTGTCAGGGATCTTGCATCAGCGGTCGATGCAGTTGTCGTGGTAGGGGACAGAACCAGTGCCAATGCCAGACAGCTTGAGCGTCTTGCAAGCAGCAGCGGAAAGATGGCTTACCTGGTTGAGTCCGGAGATGAGCTTCCTGATGAGGTCTTCTGCTATGGGAGGATCGGCATAACCTCAGGAGCATCAACGCCTGATTCCCAGCTTGAGGACGTAGAGAAGGCCTTGGAGGAAGGATATGCTAGACGAAATAGATAGGCAGCAGGTTCCGATTCCCACAGTCAAGAGGTTCCCTTCATACCTAAGGATCCTCAGGCAGGCAAAGGAAAACGGACTGAAGCACATAAGCGCTACGATGCTAGCGGAGGAGCTCTCGCTCAAGCCTATACAGGTCAGGAAGGATATCTCATGCACAGGCATTGAGGGAAAGCCCAAGATCGGATTCGATATCGATGAGCTGATACTGTGCATCAGGCATGTCCTTGGATGGGACAATACGACAGATGCCCTCGTGGTAGGTGCTGGAAACCTGGGAAAGGCAATCGCGGGATATGCTGGATTCGAGGCATATGGGCTGAGGATAGTCGCTGCCTTCGATAAGGATGAGAGCAAGGTCGGCCAGAGGATCGGCGGCCTTACGATAATGCCTCTTGATACGATCAACAGCTATATCAAGACGCACAGGGTATCCATTGCAGTCATAACAGTCCCTGCCTCCCAGGCACAGGCTGTCGCTGACCTTCTTGTAAAATGCGGGATAAGGGGAATCTGGAATTTCGCTCCTAAGGACCTGAAGCTCCCGGATGATGTCGTCATGCAGAGGACCGACCTCGCGACATCCTTTGCTGTTCTCTCCGTGAAGCTGAGGAAGAAGATACAGGACAACGACAACTCGCTTGATGATGAAATGGATTTCTGATTAGGAGCCCCGCCGCAAGGATGGGGCTTTTTCCTGCCCTTCAGGGTCCTTGAGCATGACTGATAGGGCAATAATGATGCTTTTATTCCATGATATTTCTGAATAATCAGAATAAAATTCCTCTATTCATATTAATCCTCTGTTTATTCCCATAATCCTGCTCATTTAGAATATTTTTTGGCTATTTATAAGCCACTTATGATTTTATTGACTATTTCCTGATGATAGTTTAGTCTACGTTTGTAGAAAAAAGGAGTAGCCTGATGGCTGAAGGAACAATAAAGGTGGATCTCTGTATGGGATCAAGCTGCTTTGCAAGAGGAAACAGCAGCGCCCTTACGGATATCGAAGCATATCTGGAGGAGAACGGTCTGTCGGATAGAGTAGAGCTCGAGGGGCATCTGTGCCTCGGCAAATGCAATTCCGGCCCGCATGTGAGAATCGGCGACAAGGAGTATTCCGGAATCGATCCCGATTGCGTAGTGGACCTGATCAGGAAAGCACTGGAGGAGTGATGCAGTATCCTATATACACAGAAGTCACAAGCTGCAGGGACTGCTACAAGTGCGTCAGGTCATGTCCTGTGAAGGCCATCCAGATCAAGGATGGGAATGCTATGATCGTGAACAACAGGTGCGTCTACTGCGGCAAGTGCGTGCATGTATGTCCCAATAGCGCCAAGAAGGTCAGGCTCGATGTATCAAGGGTCGAGCTTGCAATCGAATCAGGAAGGAAGGTCTTCTGCTCGCTTGCTCCCTCTTATTCATCTGAGTTCGCAGGCCAGGAGGAAGAGCTCTTCACGGCACTGAAGAAGCTGGGATTCACAGGGATATCGGAAACGGCTATCGGAGCCGCGCTTGTATCAGAGGCGATCGATCTCTATATGAAGGACCATGATGGCAAGTGCTCATGGATCGGAACGGCATGTCCTGCAGTAGTGGAGCTTGTAAAGAAGTACTACCCTGAGCAGGTCCATCGCCTTGCTCCTGTTCCTTCCCCGCTCCAGACGCATAGCGCATACCTGAGGAAGCTCTATGGCGATGATATCCTGATCGTATTCATCGGACCATGCATCGCTAAGAAGACAGAAGCGGACAATACGCCCGGATATCCTGATTTCGCAATCACCTTCGATGAGTTCAGGGCATGGCTTTCGGACCGTGCTATCAATCTGAGCGATCTTGAGCCATCGGAGCTTGATTTCATCCCTGCGAAGGCAGGACTTTCATCGCTTTATCCAATTGAGGGCGGCCAGATCAGGACCTCCGCATACTGGGGCGAGGAGGGCTTCAAGGCAGATGCGATCTCCCTCTCGGGAATCGATCAGGTGATGTCGGGTCTTACAGAGGATCCTTCATCCTCTCTCTTCCTGGAGCTGCTGAGCTGCGATGGAGGCTGCGTAAACGGACCGGGAACAAAGAAGAACCATTCGATATCACTCAAGAAGAGGCAGGCCTCAAGCTACACAGCTAAGCGCCTTGACTGCCCCGATCTCTTCAAGGGCGATGAGGAATTCGCAAAGGAGCTTCTCAGGAGAGGCTATGGGATGCTCAGGAGCGGAGGGCCTGCGAAGGAGGACGGCTTCAAGAAGGAGCATACCGAGGATGATATCAGGAGGGCCCTGGTTGAGCTTGGAAAGCTCACGAAGGCCGATGAGCTGAACTGCGGAGGCTGCGGATACAATACATGCAGGGATATGGCAATTGCATACCTTGATGGCATGGCAGAGATAGAGATGTGCGTCACTAAGATGAGGAAGGAAGCAGAGAGCAAGGTCGATGTGCTTCTAAGGACGATTCCTATGGGCGTCGTTATTGTCGACTCCGACCTTAACATCGCAGACTGCAATACAAGGTTCCTCGATATCTTCGGCGACATGGAGGAGGGCTTTGTGGACCAGAGTATCCTCTCTATGGTGCATGGGCTTCCTCTTGAGAGATTCGTTCCCTTCTCGGATAAGTTCAAGGACCAGTTCTATCTATCCCGTCCGGGACAGTACAGGATGCATTACAAGGACAAGTACCTCAGGGTCACGTTCTTCCTGATCGAGAAGAAGAGGCTCCTGGGAGCTATGTTCGAGGATATAACAAGCCCTACCGTCAGAAGGGAGACTGTTGTGAAGAAGGCTGAGGACGTTATCCAGAAGTCGCTTGAGACAGTACAGCAGATCGCATCGCTTCTCGGAGAGAATGCGGCAGAGACAGAGATCATGCTCAATTCGCTGATCGATGCCTTCAGCGTGCATGGCTCAGGCTCCGATCCCAATGCGATGGTAGAGGACGAAGGCGGTGATCTGACATGAACAATATCTTCATAGATGTTGATTATGCCCAGATCTTCAAGCATGGGCAGAAGATAGGAGGAGATGTATTCCTCCTTTCCAGGAATCCTGAGAAGAACCAGATAGTATCGACTCTCTCGGATGGACTGGGAAGCGGGGTCAAGGCCAATGTCCTTGCGTCCCTCACGGCCCATATGGCACATAAGCTCTCATTCTCCCCGATCGACCTGAACCATTCGGCGAAGATAATCATGGATACGCTTCCTGTGTGCAAGGAGCGCAAGATAAGCTACTCCACGTTCACGATCGCCGATATCAGGTACAAGGAGAACAATGAGGATATAGAGGTCAATCTCGTCGAGTACGACAATCCTCCTTCCCTCAGGTTCGCAGGCACCGAGCCCATTTCATGGCAGAGGGAGAAGAACGAGCTCCAGAGGGAGGGTGCATTCAAGAAGGAGGTGGTCAGCCACTCATCCTTCTCGATGGCAATCGGCGAGCGCCTCATCATGTTCAGCGATGGCGTCACGCAGTCAGGACTGGGAAAGTCCCTTCCTCTTGGCTGGAGAATCGAGGGCGTGAGGAAGTTCGTGAAGGATGAGATCTCCAAGAACCCAGATATCTCCTCAAGGGACCTCTCGCGCGCAATTGTCCAGAAGGCATGCACCCTCGATGGCCTATGCTCCAAGGATGATATAACATGCGTCGTTGTGTATATAAGAAGACCGAGGCGCACGCTCATCGTCACAGGGCCTCCGTTCACGAAGGAAGCCGATGAGATACTCGGGCAGAAGATACGCGAGTTCGATGGCAGGAAGATCGTATCCGGAGGAACCACGGCACAGATCGTATCGAGGCTCTTCGGCAAGAAGCTCACTGTCGATCTGAAGTGCTGGTCAAAGGATGTCCCGCCTTCATCGAAGATGGAGGGCATAGACCTCGTGACCGAGGGAATGCTCACTCTCTCCAAGGTTGCGACCATCCTTGAGAAGAAGGAGGATCTTGCCTCCATGCCTGATAACCCGGCAAAGAGGTTCGTGGAGATACTCCTCGATAGCGACCAGGTCCACTTCCTGGTCGGAACGAAGATAAATGAGGCTCATCAGGATCCCAACATTCCTGTTGAGATCGGAATCAGGCGCACTATAATAGGCCGCCTGAGGAAGGCATTGGAAGAGATATACCTGAAGGAAACTTCACAAGAATACCTGTAGGAGGAAATAATATATGAAGAAGGCAAAGGTAAAGGTAAGGATCTGCTTGGGAACCGCCTGTTTTGTCCAGGGAGGAGCCGATCTCCTTCTGTACAATGATTTCGTAGACCCGGCAATCCTTGCCGAGTGCGAGATCGAGGGCTGTTCATGCCTCAATCAGTGCAAGGTAGGAAACGGCAGCGCACCTTATGTTTCAATCAACGATCAGATCTATAGCGGAGTGAACCAGGATACATTCTGCAGATTGCTTTCAGAGGCGGTAAAGAATGCTTGAAATCAACAATCAGTATACCTTGATGAAGAGGAAGATCGATACAGAGGTACTGAAATGCCTTTTTGATGGTACTCTGATTGAAGCAGCAGATAAGCTGCCGCTTAAGATAATCCCCAAGACCCGCATTCCTAACCGCTGCTGCATCTACAAGGAGAGGGCAATGGTGCGCTACCGCATCATGGCATTCGCGGGAGTCAACATTGAGATCGACGATGATGAGGAGAAGCCTCTTTCAGAATACATCCAGGATGTGATGGAAGTGGATCGCCCGCCTCTTCCGATCCTGACGACCATCACGACAGGCTGCTCCGGCTGCCCTAAGTCATCATACAGGATCTCCGATGCATGCCGCGGATGCTTTGCCCGCCCATGCATGCAGAACTGCCCGAAGGATGCAATCGTCTTCATCCATGGACAGGCTCATATCCAGGAAGACAGGTGCATCAGGTGCGGAAAGTGCATGGAGGTATGTCCTTTCCATGCAGTTGTTCACATCCCGGTCCCATGCGAGGAAGCATGCCCTGTTGATGCTGTGAAGAAGAACGATGACGGGGTGGTGGAGATCGACCACAAGAAGTGCATCGGCTGCGGCAAGTGCGTACGCTCATGCCCATTCGGAGCAATCGTCGAGAGATCCGGTCTCTTCCCTGTTGCGAAGATGCTCAAGAGGGGAGACAACACCATTGCTCTGATCGCTCCTGCGATCGAAGGCCAGTTCCCTGGCACTCTCGGGCAGATCAAGGCCGCAATGAAGAAGGCTGGATTCACCGATGTCGTCGAGGTAGCTGTCGGAGCTGAGACCACTGCGATCAACGAGGCTAAGGAGCTTTATGAGAAGATGGAGCACGGCGAAGGCTTCATGACCACATCATGCTGCCCATCGTACATGGAGCTCGTAGATAACCATATCCCGTACCTCAAGACAAGGCGCTCCGATTCCCTTTCCCCTATGGGATACATCGCAAAGGACGTGAGGGCTAAGAACCCTGATGCCAAGATCGTATTCGTAGGACCATGCCTTGCTAAGAGGGTCGAGGCTGCGAAGAAGTACCGCGACTGCGTGGATGGAGTCATCACATTCGCAGAGCTTGCTGCTATCTTCATGGCAAAGAACATCGATGTCAGGGAGATGGAGGCTGATGATCTCGGTGATACATCGTCATTCGAGGACTGCAGGGAATTCGCAGTCACTACAGGTGTCGGTGCAAGCGTCATGAGGCGCTATCAGGAAAACGCCAAGAACGTGCGCATCCTTCCTATCAACGGACTGGACAAGAAGACTGTCAGGCTTATGAAGACATGGGAGAAGAGAGCACCGGAGGCAGACCTTGTGGAGGTGATGGCATGCGAAGGCGGATGCATCGCAGGACCAGGAACCATCGTCAAGCCTCAGCTTGCACTCAAGCTCAGGAAGACTGGCAAATGATGATAGAGGATCTCAGGGATCTCTATTTCGAGAGCGGCTCTCCTTTTGCAAGGGGAGCCAATCTCTCCAATGCTGCAGCATATCTATATGAAAGGCTCGGCAATGTGAACTGGGTGGGATTCTACCTGGCAGATGGGAATGATTTAATCCTCGGTCCGTTCCAAGGGCCTGTTGCATGCACATCGATCGCAAAGGGAAGGGGCGTATGCGGCACAGCGTTCGAGAGAAAGGAGACGATAGTCGTCCCCGATGTCGATGCCTTCCCAGGACACATCGCATGCTCATCCCTGTCAAGAAGCGAGATAGTCATACCCCTGATCAGAGATGGATATGCCTGGGGCGTCCTCGATATAGACAGCCCTGTGCTGGACAGGTTCTCCGATGCCGACAGAGCGGAGCTTGAGGAGATCGCTTCCTATATCGCATTGAATTACTAGATTGTGATGTTCCAATAGAAATCAGAATAGACGTCATGCATGAAAAGCGCCTTGCTCCTCTTAAAGGATCATGCTGTATTGAAAAATGTATCTGTATCTGATACAATAATACAATTATTGGGGGGATTGTGCTTCAATCCATATGGAGGCTTGATTCATGGATACTAGGTTCTCTGTAGCTGTGCATATGCTGATTCTCATCTCAGAATCCCCGGAGCCTATCAGCTCCGATCAGATGGCAGAAAGCGTAGGCACCAATGCTAGCTACATCCGCAAGATCCTTTCGCTTCTCAGGAAGGCAGGGATAGTGGAGGCCCGTAGGGGAATCAGCGGCTCAAGGCTTGCTGTTGCTCCTGATCGCCTCACGCTGCTCCAGATATACCTGGCAGTCGTCGAGGAAGGCATCCATCTTATCGACATACACCGCAATTCCAATGACATGTGCATTGTCGGAAAGCATATCGGTCCGATGCTCACTGATATGCTCGATGGCGTTACCAGGGCCTTTGCCGAGGCTCTTGGCGATAGAAAGCTATCCGACTGCATAGAAGGCATACGGAAAAGAATCCGATAACAGGGGTGGAAGGAAAATGGGTACAGTTGAAATAGTCTTCAGTCCTACGGGAGGAACAGAGAAGGTTGCTAATATCATCAGCAGCAGCTGGAAGGGAAGCGCAAGGAGAATCGATCTCTGCTCACCGGAGGCCGATTTCTCCAAATGCGCGATAGACAGTGAAGACAAGGCGATAATCGCAATGCCCTCCTTCGGAGGCCGCGCTCCATCAGCTGCGATCGAGAGGCTGAGGATGATCGATGGCAATGGCGCGCGATGCGTTCTTGTATGCGTATATGGCAACAGGGCATTCGAGGACACGCTTGCTGAAATGGAGGATGCTGCTAAGGCAAGCGGCTTCAGGGTCGTTGCCGCCATCGCAGCCGTTGCAGAGCACTCCATCTTGCCTCAGTATGCAGCAGGAAGGCCCGATGAGGCAGATAAAGCACAGCTTGCCGCCTTTGCAAGGAGAATCGAGGACAAAGAGGATGAAGCATCATCGATTCCAGGCAACAGGCCATATAGGAAGGCAGGCGCTGGCCTTGTTCCGAAGCCAGGCAAGGGATGCACAGAATGCGGCCTCTGCGCTTCCATATGCCCTGTGAAGGCAATAGATCCTGAAAGCCTCAAGGCAGATCCCGGTAAGTGCATTTCGTGCATGAGATGCGTCAGGAGGTGCCCGGAGAATGCCAGAACGGTGAACAGAGCCATGGTGTCTATTGCTTCCCTTGCTATAAGGAAGGCCTGCTCTGTCAGGAAGGAGAACGAGCTCTTCACATGAAGACCGGGGTAGTTGACGTAGGCGGCGGGCTGAGGGGCATCTATGCAGCAGGTGTATTTGATTGGTGCATGGATTATGGTGTGCGTTTCGATCTTGGAATAGGTGTATCAGCAGGAAGCGCTAACCTT
>JAXFQZ010000035.1:0-3616 GCA_034178685.1 Candidatus Ornithospirochaeta sp.
TCTTCTTTGCCATTTTTTTCTCCTTACGACGGTAACCTGGTCTGAGTTGACCGAAATTCCGGGTTCCGCGCTGGTATTAACGCCTATCAACGATAGGCTCCCACCCTGCAAGCAGGGGAGTAAACAAAATAGATGTAAAAAATCCGAAAAGGCCCTGGCTTACGGCAGAACCTTCTCAACCTGCGTGAAGTCGACTTCAACAGGGGTAGGACGTCCGAAGATCTGGACCGAAAGGCGAAGCCTGCCCTTCTGAAGGTCGATTTCCTCGATGATGCCCTTGAATGATGCGAATGGTCCTCCGATGACAAGGACTTCCTCGCCTTTCTCGAAATCCTGCTTAGGCCTGAATGTCTTCTCAGCTGGGAGGACACCGGTTCTCTGCAGTATCTCGTTATGTTCACGCTGGGACAGCGGCTTCGGTGGATTGTGTCCTGTCTTATCTGCGGATAGGAATCCCGTTACGCCCTGTATCCTAGCAATCTTGGCTGTGATGACTCTCCAGGTATTCTCTGGAAGATCAAGCTCAACAAGGATATATCCAGGAAGGACCTTCTTAAGCTCTGTCTTCTTCTCGCCCTTCTCGTTAACGACATTCACTGTCTCCATAGGAACGTTAACGCCTGTGCAATACTGACAGAAATCGAGATCGTTCTCCCTCAGCTTGTTGATTATTCTTTCAATCTTCTGCTCGTAACCTGAATAGGTATGTACTACGTACCAGCCTTTTGCCATCTCTATATCCTAAAAAATCAGAAAATAAGACCGAGGCAGAGACCAAGAAGGGAATCGACCAGACCAAGCACGATAGCGAAGATGATCGTCGACACGATGACAACCCATGTAGAATGGAAAGCAACTTCCTTAGTCGGCCATGAGACCTTCTTCATCTCGAGCCAGCATTCCTTGAAATATCTTGCTATTTTCTTCATCTCTTCCTCTCTTGTGTTCGAGGTGCCAACAGGCCAGGTAGGATTCGAACCTACAACACCCGGTTTTGGAGACCAGTGCTCTAGCCGTTGGAGCTACTGACCTGTTCGCACCTCGACGTCTTGGCGATCTTATTTGATCTTTGTCTCGCGGTGCAGTGTGTGCTTGTGCTCAAATGGGCAATACTTCATAAGCTCGAGCTTGTTAGGTGTATTGCGGCGATTCTTCTCGGTAGTATAGTTCTTCTGCTTGCACTCTGTGCACTGAAGAGCGATTTTCTCAACTGGACCTTTTTTCTTTGAACTTGCCATAATCTCACTTCTCCTCGGTAAAATACCGTCTATGAAAAAAAGAGCCCTCGAGCGGATTTGAACCGCTGACCCCCACCTTACCATGGTGGTGCTCTACCAGCTGAGCTACAAGGGCACTGCACGCACGTCCTGCATGGACATGACGCAAACATGCATTTGACACAATATCAAAGCATATGGCGAATGTCAATACTCCTGATGAAATAACCGCTCAATCAGGATGACAATCTGCCCTTAGTCTCAGCTAATTAAGCATATTACACCAAAATTCCGGAAAAAACAACAGATGATATAACTCAATTAATTTTTTATATCTGTTTAGTTATTGAATACGAGGTAAAAAGTTATTTACAATAAAACGTCTCTAATACAAATTCACAAGGAGTTTATATGGCATCAGAGGACCGCACAAGATACGGCAGTGCTGCAAAGGACATCATGAAGGACTTCGCAGAGCAGCTGAAATACAATATGGATGCAGATGTCTATCATACTACGCCTGAAGGACGCTATCAGGCTATCGCCTATGCAATAAGAGATAGAATCATCCATCAGTGGGATCTTTCAAGAAAGACGCAGAGAGCCAAGCACTCAAAGAGAGTATACTATCTTTCGCTCGAGTTCCTCATGGGAAGGGCAATGACAAACAACATCATAAACCTCGGCCTTGAGAAACAGGTCAAGGAAGCCCTTTCAGCCCTGGGATACACTTACGAGGAGCTTATGGACGTCGAGCCGGATGCAGGACTCGGGAACGGAGGACTCGGAAGGCTTGCCGCCTGCTTCCTCGACTCGCTTGCTACTCTCGAGATTCCTGCATACGGATATGGGATCAGATACAACTATGGCATCTTCAGGCAGCAGATCAAGGATGGATACCAGAGGGAATCCCCTGATAACTGGCTCAAGGATGGAAACCCATGGGAGCTCAAGAGGCCCGATCTCGTATACCCCGTATACTTCGGAGGAGAGGTAAAGCATCTCAGGGAGAACGGCAGGGACGTCTTCAAGTGGATTCCCAACGAGTGCGTTAACGGAATGGCTTACGATACACCGATCGTAGGATACGGCGGAAAGACGATCAACACGCTCAGGCTCTGGTCAGCGCAGTCACCCGATGGATTCTCGTTCAAGGAATTCGATTCAGGGGATTACACAGAGGCTGTAAGGAACAAGATCAATGCAGAGACTCTTTCCCAGGTGCTCTACCCCAACGACACTCTGTACATGGGCAAGGAGCTCAGGCTCAAGCAGCAGTACTTCTTCGTCACATGCTCTCTCCAGGATATCATAAGGAGATTCAAGAGGAATGCCGATTACAAGTGGTCAGCATTCCCTGATAACGCTGCGATCCAGCTCAACGATACCCATCCTTCACTTGCTATCCCTGAGCTGATGAGGCTCCTGATAGACCAGGAAGGGCTGGGCTGGGACGAGGCCTGGGAAATCACAGAGAAGACAATGGGATACACCAACCACACACTGATGCCTGAGGCACTCGAGAAGTGGTCGCTTCCTATGATCGAGAAGATCCTGCCAAGGCATACCCAGATCATCTTTGAGATCAACAGGAGATTCATCGAGAAGGCAGTGTCCTTCTTCCCTATGCAGAACGATAAGATCGCAAAGGTATCCATCATCGAGGAATCGGATCCTAAGATGGTGAGGATGGCAAACCTCTCGATCATCGGATCGCACTCCACGAACGGAGTGGCAGCGCTTCACTCGGAGCTTCTCGTGAAGTCGATGTTCCCTGAGTTCAACCAGATCTACCCTGAGAGATTCAACAACAAGACAAACGGAATCACCCAGCGCAGATGGCTTCTGGATGCAAACCCTGCACTTGCAGAGAAGATCACAGCATCGATCGGCAGCGGATGGATCACAGACTACAGCCAGATCGCAAAGCTTCTTCCATATGCTGACGATCCTGCATTCGTAGAGGACTTCTCCAGGATCAAGAGAATCGCAAAGGAGAAAGCCGCTTCATTCCTAAAGAGGGACTGCGGGATCATCATCAGCCCGGACACGATGATCGACGTCCAGGTCAAGAGGATCCATGAGTACAAGAGGCAGCTCCTTAACGCGCTCAACATCCTTATGATATACAATAGGATGAAGAACGACAGGGCATACCTCGAGAGCTATCAGCCGACAACATTCCTCTTCGGAGGAAAGGCCGCTCCTGGATACGTCAATGCGAAGCTGATCATCAAGTTCATCAACAACATCGCAAAGGTCATCAACAACGACCCTGCCGTGAACAAGGTGCTTGCTGTGCACTTCATGCCTGACTACAGGGTAACGATGGCAGAGAACATCATCCCTGCAACGAACATCTCCGAGCAGATCTCAACAGCTGGAACAGAGGCATCTGG
>JAXFQZ010000036.1:0-9567 GCA_034178685.1 Candidatus Ornithospirochaeta sp.
CAGGTGTTCCCCATGTTCCAGGATAGGAGCATCTTCACTACCCTCCCGGTACTGTATGCTGATGGCTTCATGGATGCCGCTATCCGTCCGACCCTGGTAAATCCTGTACCCCAGGGCGTGATTTCCATTGCTTCGCTGGCCATCAATGTGCTGGCTCTGGCGCTGATTATCAAGCGCTCCAAGGAACAGAAGAAGAATCCCTACAAGCAGGAACTTTTCACTGACACCAAGGACTTCCAGCTGGCAATGGCTAGAGCGGGAAAAGCGTAAAATCAACAGGAAGGGTAGCTTCTGCCTGGCTCATAAAGCCCCGGGAGGAAGACACTATGAAAAAAACAGATATCATCGCGTTTTTTGACTATTACGCTCCTACGTGGGATGCGGACATGATCAAAAATGATGTGATCATTGGGAAAATTCTTGATAACGCGGAGGTCAGAGAAGGAATGAACGTTCTGGATGTGGCCTGCGGTACCGGCGTCATGTTTGATTACTATCTGCAGCGTGGTGTTGCCTCTGTGACGGGGATCGATATTGCACCGGAGATGGCGAAGATTGCCGCCGGAAAATATGTGGGGAATTCCGCTGTTCGGGTGATCTGCGGCGATGTGGAGGAGACCCGTTTTGATGGTCAGTTTGATCGGATCGTGGTCTACAATGCCTTCCCACATTTCCCGGATCCCGAGCGGCTGATCAGACGGCTTGCGGACCTTCTGAAAGAAGACGGCAGGCTGACCGTTGCCCACAGTATGAGCCGGGATGCGATCAACAGGATCCACAGCGGCCCCGCTGCCAAGGTCTCCAAAGGACTGATGGAGGCGGAGTGCCTGAAGACACTGTTTGATGCCTATTTTGATGTAGAGACTGTGATCTCCGATGCACAGATGTATCAGGTCTGCGGTGTCAAACGAAACGCTGCCTGCGTCCATGGGGATAGATATCCAAAGATAATGAGCAAACATTGATATTCAGGCAAGGCCGACTCCGCGCCTGACACCGAAATTCCCGAAGATGTGGCGCCCACTGGCAAGCAGGTCCGCATCGTGTGCGGCAGCGGCTCCGTCAACATTCGTGTGGGCAACGACACGAAGTATGGCCGCATCACTTCCGTAAAGGACGGCACAACCTTCGAGTGGGTCGCCACTGCCTAGAACGGCTGGCACGCCATCGTGGTCAATGCGCAGATCGGCTGGGGTGTCTGGCAAGTATTCTGCAATCGCCTAAAGAAAATAGATAAGGATCTGCAGCTGATTGATTCTCACGCTGCGGATCTTAATACGCTATAGCTGGATCCCTATACGCCGGTTCTCTCGAGAGCATCATGCCTCTGATCATCAGGCTCCTAGGAATCCGAGCAATGCCTCAGCCTGTGCCTTCAGGCAATCCTTCTCATTATCCGAGAGAATGAGCTTACCTGTCTCAAAGGACTCCTTAGAAAGAGAAACGCCTGTCTCATCCAGGTCGATGGCTTTTGCGTGAATGCTCTTGAAAAGCATATTGAGATTGGATCTTGTGCCTGCACCTGCGCTTCTTCCTGCCGCAGAGCTGACAGTGACTGCCTTTCCTGCGATTGCGGATTCATCTTTCCTTCCTCCTGGCACCTGAGGACGCGATAGCCAGTCAAGAAGATTCTTCAGGACCCCGGGGTAGCTGTAATTGTACTCAGGTGCGAAGAACCAGATGGCATCTGCATTCCTCACCTCCTCACGCACTCTCTCCACTGCATCAGGAACAGGGAATTCGATATCCTGATTCATGAATGGCACGTCCTGGTAATCGAGGAATACTGCCTCTACCCTATCGGAAATCATGGATGAAGCGATCTCAGCCAGCTGACGGTTGAATGAAGCCTTCCTTAATGAGCCTACTGCAAAAAGCACTTTCTTCATATAAATCCACTCCTTTTGTATGTTATTCAGAATCATTTGACGAAGAAAGCATTTAGTCAATCCCCCTGGGCCCCATCATAGCATTGCGCTTCCTCCCGTTATTATCCAGCATGCCATCGAAGCAACGAGGAAAGCTCCCGTATACACATTGCCCGTTCTTCTGTAGAAGTATGTGCAAATCAGGCTGAATGCAATGACCTGAGGAGCAAAAACAATGAGAAGAGACATAAACGGGCCTCCGAATGTCGAGCTGAATAGCAGATCCGCACCTGGTCCGATTCCGAGGAAGAATGGAATATACTCAAGCAGGACGATGAGAAGTATTCCTCCAACCATGCATACCGCATTGTGCCACCAGACAGTGAAGAATGCCCTTGCTCCCGGCATTCTCGATTTCTTCAGCCTCATCTGAGCCATGATCTTGCTGTTGTTGAGAACGAAGAAGAGAGCGAAGACAGGGATATAGACTATGAATTCAAAAAGTCTCTCCGCTGTGAAAGTCCTGAAGAACGGCCAGATGAATCTGAAATCGAGAGAGAAGAGGGCATCGGAGAGAGCAAGGAGGATGTACATGAATGAAAGCAGGCATATTGCCAGAAGCGCGCACTTCCCCATCAGATACCAGTCAATCGATGAATTGCGGCATTCGCGCGAAAGACCGAGATCTGCGTAATCCATCCTCTCTCCGCCATTCTTCCTTGCTTTTCTGTATGGGATGATGGTTGTTGCGAGCATGATGAGTATCAGGAAAAGGTACCAGCAGAGGAATGCGTTGCCTATCGTCATCCTGAAGATTCCTTCAGGCAGAGGCAGGAGCCCATGTCCAAGCTGAGTCAGGAACGGATATGTGAATGCCGAGATCAGCACAGTAATGACTGCGCCCTTCCACCATCTCCATCCCTTCTTCTCCATCTCTGGCCTATATGGGATAGCGCTTGCCGCATCCCTGAAGAAGGATGTCCCAAGAAGCAGGGATGAAAGAGGAAAGAGCGATGCGATAGCAGATATCATCGCAAGGAAAACAAGATATTCCTTTATCAAGAATGCGTGGTCTGTGGATGGGATGCCTCTTTCGAAGCCGAGAGCTTTCCCAAACCATTCCATGGCAGCAGTCATGCCATGCCTGCTATGGGTCGCAAGCCTGTGATTGGTATTCAGCAGCTCGATCCTTCTTGCACTCCCATCCTCAAAGGAGCCGTATGTCGTGTTCCATTCGCTTGATTCGGCATCCGTGCCAAGGAACCCAGTCCTCAGAGGCGAATCGAGAAGCGCATCGGTGACAGTGTTCCTGTAATCCCTGAAGTAGCTGAATTCATCGTACTTTGCCTGCAGCAGGAGAACATTGCTGAAGGAGTACTCGGAAGCATCATATACAGAATCCCTGAACAGCTCACCGCACTGCAGCACAACGGCCTTGGGAGAGATATCGACGCCATTGCTGTCAACAGCATGGCAGTAGGCTGCTGCAACGCTCCAGCTTGCCCATGTCCCCATGCTATGCCCAGTGACTCCCATTCTGGAGGAATCCACATACGGGAGAGAGGCAAGGAAAGCATAGGCATCTATTCCTCCCATCGAGCTGTCCTTGACAGAGGAGCCATCGCTTCCCTTTGAATACCTGTCATGGAAGAAAGAGAGTGTGGAGAAGTTCATCAGAAGCCTGAATCTCTTCTGTCCGTTTATAGAGGCGTATGTGCCATCCTCTTCGCTGTCTTCGCCATATGTGACAGTCACCTTATGATCCGTATAACCTCTCTCAATCATAGGTATGGAAGTCTTGCCATGGCCGTATTCGTCGATCGCAGAGGAAGCGGCTTTCAAGCAAAATCATGCAACCGCAATGGACAGCAATAGCAAAAACCGCAGTTCTTCCATGGAATACCAGGATCTCTGCCAATCGGGATCAGCAGGAAGGATGGAAGACCAGGCCATGATAGCTTAAGGCATATACAGAAAAAGCCGAAGCAGAAGCTCCGGCTCATCGGGCAGTCAGATGATCATTCAATCTCCACATCAAGCTCCAGAAGATCATCGTAGATCTTTCCTTCCTTGTTGCATCTTGCCCAGTATTCGAAATGCTGGCCTTTTATCGCACGCTCAAGCCATACAGGGTAATCCATGCTCATGAGGTTGTACCTGAGCTTCTTTACAGGGGTCCAGAATGGCTTCTTCCTAGCGCTTTCCCTGAGGCTTCCGAATGCATCACGGGCAATGAACACATGGAATGTGATATTGTACTCAGGCATCTCGAAATTCAGCCTTCCCTCGTAATCGGGATCCCCGGAGACAAGGCCTGATTCGTCGCGCAGAGTCCTTCGTGCCGCTATCTTCTTATCCTCTCCCCTTCTGAGAAGCCCTATGCAGCCCGAATGCTTGCCTGGAACCTTATCGAGGGTCGGGTTGTCCAGCATCATGACCTCATTCTGGTCATTCACAGCGAATACGATAACGCATTCCCGATCGGCAGACCATCCCTTCCAGGTCTCCTTCTTCCTCTCATTCTCCATCCGTATCAGCTCTTCCCTGGGGATCTTCACGGATTCAGGATGCTTCTGGATATAGCAGTCATTGCATAGATGCTCATCTACTGAAATGACCTCTGTGACAGTAAGCTTTTTCCCGCATCCCTGGCATCTTAGCCTGAAAGGGAGGAGCGTATTCCTGAACACGATGAAGGAGGCTATGATAGCTGCTATCACAATATAGAATGCCACCATAGGCAGCATTCCTCCCGCAATCAGATACGAACATCCCCAGACTGCAGCTGACATAACAACCCAGATAGAGACAGCCTTGCGCTTCTTCCTGCTCTTATCCCCCTGCTTTATCAGGCTGAATAGATACAGGACGAGAAAGAATAGAAAGAAAATATAGAATTCAACTATCTTGCTTATCAGAACACTCATAATCAGCAAAGAGAGACAGTCCTAGAGGGCTGTCTCCCTATTCCTTGCAATAATGCTATTCAATCACCATGACTGAAACGCCATCTGGGATAGCCGTGACGGTAGCCTCAGGATTGCCGAGTATCTCCTCAGCCTTCCTCATTGCTTCCTCAAGGCTATGAGCTGGGATCATGTGAAGATCCCTGACCATCTGATCAGGAGCATCCGAGATGTAGATGACGGAGGCCCTCTGAAGGACACGGATGAAGATCTGAGTCTGCCACTGGTCAGGCACGGTCTCGTTCCTGCCTCTAGAGAGGAAGAGAGCAAGAGTCTTCTCGATATCCGGCTCATCAGCCATCTGATGATAGAACTGCTCACCGCCATGTCCATCATTCGACTTTGCAAGCATTATGATCACACCGCCCTTCTTTACAGTAGGCTCAGCTGCGGTCATGCCCTTTACAGCCTGATAGATATTCTGATCGAGAGGATATCCACCATTCGTGGATATTACGATATCTGCAGGGATTGCATCCACTCTGCAGAGCTTTGAGAGGAAATCGCAGCCAGCCTTATGGGCAAGCTCGCAATCACCTGCAACAGCATAGATTGCTTCCTTCTTCTCGTTTATGACGACATTCACGATGTATGCGAGCTTTGCTGTCTTTGCAGCCCACATCATATCCTTATGTATAGGATTGCCTTCGAGGATTCCTGTCCTTGCCTTAGGATCTGCAATGAATTCAGAGCAATGGTTAGCAAGTACGGTTATCCTGCTTGCAACGCCTGGGAGGATGCTCTTCCTGGATCCAGAGAAGCCTGCGAAGAAATGAGGTTCGATAAAGCCCTCAGAGACAACAAGATCGGCCTCAGCCACAAGCTTGTTGACCAGGAGCTCTCCGCCAGAAGGAAGGATGCCGAGGGAAACGACTTCAGAGTTTACTGCATCATGGATTGCGATCTTCTCCTTCTCTACGATCTCAGGACCGAACTTGTTGATAAGCTCATCCCTTGTCGTTGCTCTATGGCAGCCTGTTGAGATCAGGATCGTTATATCAGCATCGGGATTTCCTTCCCTTATTTCCCTCAGCATCGGAGGTACTATCACCTTGCTGGGAACAGGACGGGTATGGTCGCTGGCAATGAGCACTACCTTCTTCTTTCCCTTTGCAAGCTCTGATAGCCTAGGAGAACCAATAGGATTGGCCATTGCCTCCAGAACAAGCTCTTCCTGTGTCTTTTCAGTCTTATAGCTATGAAGCTTTGAAACAATAACACCCTTCAGTCTATTATCCGGAATTTCCAGATCAAGAAATTCCTTTCCATATGGAAATGATACTTTCATCTTTTTTCTCCAATCAATGAATATACTACTATATATAAAAGCAAAAGGTCGCTAGTCAACCGACAAGCAACCTTTTGCACTTCAATCAGAAATCATGCCTCAGACCTTCGGTTCATCTTCTTCATCGATTTCCTCGGAAGCAAGAGGAACATCATAGTTTATGAGTCCCTTCTTCTCCTCATACTTGTAAAGAGCATTTACGAGGAATGGTGTGAGAACTGCTGTTACGATAACGGATGCTGCGCACTGAGCTGTAGCTGCTTCTGCATATGGAGCCCATGTCGGGTCGACTGCTGCGATTGCGGCAGGAGTTGCGACTGAGTTGCCTGCGGATGTACCGACAGCTGCTCCGACTGCACAGGATCTTCTGTTCTTCTTCTTAACAAGAAGCTTGTAGATGAAGTATGAAGGAATACCTGTCCAAACGACTGTGAGCACACCAAGAAGGATACCTGGGATACCAGCTGTGACGAGGGTCTTGAAGCTCATGCCTGCTCCGAGAGGGAAAGCAAACAGGAAGATCGAGATGAGCATACCTGGCTTGAGGAAGTCCCTTATCTTGTTATCGAGGTTTCCGAGGATCATTCCGACGATGATCGGGAAGATGCATGCGATGAGTGTCTTGATAGGAATAGTAGCAACGCCAGCGATTCCCATGAACATCATCTCGAAGAAAGGACCATCATTGGATGAAATAACAGCAATAGCACCTACGTCTGTCTTGTCACCGTACTTTGTTGCAAGAGCAGTATAGAGACCGCCGTTTGAGTTGGACATACATCCGATAAGAGCAAGAGGTCCGATGCCGAGGATAGCAGCGCCAGGGCCTGCGATCTTTGCAAAGATGACACCAAGGGATACACCGAAGATAACCTTTGATGCATTGAGGACAATACCCTTATAGAGAGCCTGCCCTGCGCTCTTGAACTGAATCTGAGCACCTGAGCAGAAGAACAATGTTGCAATAAGAGCATTTGCACCCTGCTTGAAAAGAGCAGTGGTGAAGCTTCCCATCATGAGGAAATCAGGGAACAGCGAATTGACGATTACTCCAAGAACCAATGGGATGACCATGATTCCGCCAGGTACCTTGTTGATAGTATCAAGTACTGGTACTTCTCCGAGCTTGAACTTCATACATTTTCTCCTTTTGTATTATTCTATCGTACTACAGATTCTTGAATATTCCACACTTTTTTATTGCTGTTTCATATGTAAATGATTTGCAAAATCTATATCAGCAGCAGGCTTCCCGATGCAGCTTCAGGCCTATGAGATACGTCAATCCCCGTCAGAGTGATAATGCCCATGCTTTCTTCTGATGCTCTCGATATGATTCTCCTCAACATCATCCCCCGTAATTCAGAGTTTAACACTAGAATGATTTGAAGTTTCATCAGGATACATATTCATATAGACTGAGCAACCTCTTTTATCCAAAGGAATAAAGGAGGCTGTTTTCTTTGAAATAGTCTTTACAGAATATTTTTCATGTGTTATACTTTCTAGTGTTAAAGGTGTTATAGAACCAGGAGGCCTCGATGCGCTATTTCCTCAAGAAGACCAATCTGAAAAAAGGCGAGTATCTGCAGATCTACATCAGCGAGTACAGGAGGGGGATCGGCTCCAGGAACAGATGCTTCGAATCCATCGGCTACGTGCCCGAGCTTAGGGACAAGGGCATCAAGGACCCTGTCGCCCATTACCAGGCCCAGGTGAAGAAGATGAATGATGAGCTTGAGGGAAAGGAGGCCGCCGGCAGGGCAAGGAAGATAGGAAAGCAGGCTCCGAAAAGATATGCGGGATACTTCGTGCTCAAGGGTGTGGCCGGCTCGCTGGGCTTCTTCGAGAAGGCGGTAAGGAAGCTGAGCGGCGAGAGGCAGTTCCAGTATGACGCGTATGGCCTCATGATGGCCCTGGTGTATGCAAGGGCAACCTTCCCTGCATCGAAAAGGAAAACCCATGAAGAGGTGATCCCGCTGCTGTTCGAGAGGATGGACGAGGCATCCTACTCCCAGGTCCTGTCGTGCTGCGAGTACATCGGCTCGGAATACGGGAAGATTGTCAGCTTCCTCACCAGGTCCGTGAAGGAGACCTTCGGCATAAACACCAGCGAGACCTACTTCGACTGCACGAACTTCTATTTCGAGATCGACAAGGAGGATGAGCTCAGGAGGAAAGGCCCGAGCAAGGAGAGCCGCAATGACCCCATCGTCGGGATGGGCCTGCTGCTGGACAGGAACCAGATACCGATAGGCATGAGGCTCTATCCCGGCAATGAATCGGAACAGCCGAAGATAAGGGAGGTCATTTCGGGCCTCAAGAAGGAGAACAGCATCACGGGGAGGACCATCCAGGTTGCGGACAAGGGGCTGAACTGCGCACGGAACATCCATGACGCGCTGATCAGGAATGACGGCTACCTCTTCTCCAGATCCCTGAAGAAAATGGCTGACAGGGACATCGAATGGTTCAGGGGGCTGGACATCAGCACATGGGAAGCCGTCCATGGATACGATGAGGATGGGAAGAGGACGGAGGAGTACCGCTATTTCTCCTTCACCGAGGACTTCGACTACGAATACAGGGACGATTCCGGCCAGGCCGTCAGGTTCAGGGCCCGGGAGAAGAGGATCATCACATACAACCCAAGGCTGCGAATGAAGAGGATCCTGGAGATCAACAGGATGGCGGAGAAAGCTGGGAGGCTCTGCCTTTGCCAGGCGAAGAAGGATGAGTTCGGCGAGTGCGGGAGATTCGTCAGCTTCGTCACCGATTCAGGGAGGAAGGCAAGGGCCGTGCTTGATAGGGATGCAATCGAGAAGGAGAGGATGTTTGCCGGCTTCAACATGCTTGTCACCTCGGAGACGCACCTTTCCGACAGGACCGTGTGCGGAACCTACCATAACCTCTGGAGGATCGAGCAGACTTTCAGGATGATGAAGTCCTTCCTCGATGCCAGGCCCGTTTACGTCTCCACCCCTAACAGGATCAAGGGCCATTTCCTTATATGCTACATAGGTGTCGTACTCGAGCGCCTGCTTGAGTTCCATGTCCTGGGCAGCGCCTTCTGCCACGAGCAGATCATGGGCTTCATCCATGACTTCTCCCTTGTCAGGATGGACTCAAAGGACTACATCAACCTCCTTACGTCAGATGATGAGGTCGGGCAGTTCCTGGAAAGAAACCTGTGTCCGGAGGTTACCAATTACATCCTCACACCAGCTGACATTACCAAACTTCTCAAGCTGAAACTGAATAAGCGAATAGATGGCTTCGGCAGTGTTTAACACTAGATTTGCACGGAAACTTTAAAAGACAGGTTCTACAATCCATTACGTGGCTTTTCAACATGTAAATTCTCCCAAAACGATCAGGAAGACGTTTTGTTACATATCATGCTCTATTTCCTGAATTCCTTTATCTCCTTCTCGGCCTTCTTCTC
>JAXFQZ010000042.1:0-29911 GCA_034178685.1 Candidatus Ornithospirochaeta sp.
TTGCTCCTGGTCTCCAGGTATTCAAGGATACCCAGCTGCAGCTTGGCTTCGGAATGGGTGCTTACATCGGAGCTCTCTACAAGTTCTGATCAGGGCCTATGGCACGTGAAGGGCTTTTCCTCATCGGAAGGGCCCTTTTTGTATTTCCCAATGAGTTCCTTCCTGATCCTTGCCTTGATGATCACATCACTTTCTGTGTATTCCTCTCCTCTGATGGAAGCGTCATTGTAGAGCGAAGAGCGGAGAGGCGAGGATATAGGGAAGATGAAGGTCTCATCTGCAAAGCTGTCGTCTGTTATGGCTGTCATCTTGCCCAGCAGGCCATCTATGCCAAAGCCATCACGCGCGCTTATCCCCGCTGTCTCGATTCCCTGGCTCCTGAGATATGCCAGCGATATGTCATCGGATGCCTGGTCTATCTTGTTTATTGCAATCAGCCTGACCTTGCTTCTTGCGCCAAGCTCCTCAAGCACTGATAACGCGGTCCTGAAGCAGCCGATGGAATCGGGGTGGGATGCATCCGCGACAATTATGATGGCATCTGCATTCAGAGCCTCCTCGAGGGTGGAGCTGAATGCCTCGATGAGCGTATGCGGCAGATCCGAGATGAAGCCGACTGTGTCCGAAAGGAGCACCTTCTGCCCATTTGGAAGCTTAAGGGACCTTGTTGTGGTATCGAGCGTCGCAAAGAGCTTATCCTCAGCAAGCACATCCGAATCCGTCAGCCTGTTGAGAAGCGTGCTCTTGCCTGCATTGGTGTATCCGGCCAGGGCAAAGGTGAAGATCCCGTTCTGGCTCCTTGCCTTTCTCTGCGTCTCCCTTTTCCTCTTTATCTTTTCGATCTCCTTCTCCAGCGCCTTGATCCTCGAGTCTATCCTCCTTCTCTCAAGCTCGATCTTCCTCTCTCCCTCTCCCTTTGCACCTCTGACGCCGCCGCGCTGCTGCGAGAGGTTTGCCTCCCTTCCTGCAAGCCTCGGCTTCAGGTATATAGCCTCTGCCTTCTCGATCTGAAGCCTTGCTTCGATTGAGTGGGCATTGGAGTAGAAGATCGAGAGGATCACTGCCTCCCTGTCCGATACTGGCAGCTGGAAGAGGTTCTCGAGATATCTTTCCTGCCTGGGGGAGAGGAATGCGTTTATTATGACCTCGTCGACATCAAAGGCCCTTGAGTACTCAAGCGCGTTCTCAGCCTGTCCCTTTCCTATATAGCTTACGGGATTCTCGCTCTTGATGCTGAAGGAGATATGGCATGCAACCTGTATGCCAAGAGTATTGATCAGGGAACGGATCTCAGCTTCCTTCAGGAAAGCTGACCTATCTGTATCATCGCTGGTGCATACAGTGATGAGCATGGCTTTTGCATCGGACATGGAAAGAGTCTACCACAAGGCTGGAAAGGGTGGAAGACTGTCTCCTTTTATGGTATATTCAGGCTTTGTTAAGAGGTATCAAATGGCTTTGAATTGCGGTATAGTCGGACTTCCGAACGTTGGTAAATCGACAATCTTCTCAGCAGTCACATCTGCTCCTGCAGAGGCTGCCAACTATCCTTTCTGCACGATCGATCCTAATATCGGGGTAGTGGCTGTCCCAGATGCAAGGCTCGATAGGATCGTAGAGCTCATCCCGCCAGAGAGGATCGTGCCTGCAACGGTCGAGTTCGTTGATATCGCAGGGCTTGTGAAGGGCGCAAGCCAGGGTGAGGGACTGGGAAACAGGTTCCTTGCATCCATCAGGGAAGTCGGAGTCATCGCCCATGTCGTCAGATGCTTCGACAATAGCGATATAATCCACGTCAGCAACAGGATAGACCCTGCTTCCGATATCGAGACAATCAATATCGAGCTGGCTCTTGCAGACTATGATACTGTGGACAAGAGATATCAGAAGCAGAGCAAGCTCGGAAGAATCAGCAAGGAGCAGCAGAAGGAGAACGAGAAGGTCCTCCCGATCCTCGAGCGCCTTATGAAGTGCCTTTCAGAGGGCATCCCTGCCCGCACCCTTGGCCTGGATGAGGAAGAGCTGGCGCTTGTATATGACCTTCATCTCATTACGCTCAAGCCAGTGATCTACGTATGCAATGTCGATGAGGACGGGATCTCCGAGGATAACGAGTACGTCAGGACCGTAAGGGAGATAGCTGACAAGGAGGGTTCCTCAGTCGTCGTCATCTGCGGGAAGATAGAGGCGGAGATCGCGGCTCTCGAGAGCGCTGAGGACAGGAAGGAGTTCCTTGAGTCCGTTGGCCTTGAGGAGAGCGGCCTCAATCCGCTGATCAGGGCTGCCTACAAGGAGCTTGGCCTCAGGACCTTCTTCACGGCAGGAAAGGACGAGGACAGGGCCTGGACCTTCCATGAGGGCTCCAAGGCACCTCAGTGCGCAGGAATCATACACACTGACTTCGAGAAGGGCTTCATAAAGGCAGAGGTGTACAACTGCAGCGATCTCTTCGAGTATGGCTCCGAGGCCAAGGTCAAGGAAGCCGGGAAGCTCAGGCTCGAGGGAAGGGATTACGTTGTCCAGGATGGGGACATCATGTTCTTCAAGTTCAACGTCTGATCGTCAATCGAGTATCTCATGCGATAATTCCCTGATACGTTCAGGGATTATCTTTGTCCTTTTCCTATCAAATGAGATAAGGCCGTTCTCTTCCTGCTCTACATCCGAAAGCTGAGTGTAGATAGCAGCAGTAAGCCCCTTTCTCATCGCAGGGATTATCTGGCTTCTGTAGAGGTTCTCTATAGCGGAGGTCAGATCCTCCTCGCTTTCAAGGCGCTTGTATGAGAAGGCCCTTCTTTCGGTTCTCTCCAGGCTGAGGCCGTAGCCTCCGAACTCGGAGAGTATCACAGGACGTCCCTTCCTGTCCTTCCTGAACCTGTATGGCACGAAGTATACGTGCTTGCTTAAGAATGGGTTGTCTCCCTGGTCATGCCACCCTGATGCTGCATCGAATAGCCTTGATGGATCAGCAGACTCTGCCTTCTTCAGCATCCTGGAGGAGTCGAACTGCCCCCAGCCCTCGTTGAAGAGCGTCCAGAGGATGATCGATGGATGGGGCCTGAGATAGGATATTGTCTCCATCATCATGCTCTCCCATGCCTTCCTTTCGCCCTTGTCCTTCCTTGCGAAAAGGCTGTAGTGGCTGTCCTTAAGGAAGGAGCCTGCGAATAGAGGTGCCTTCGTCGCAAGCGCATTGTACCTTCCTCCTCCCGATACCATATCCTGCCATACGAGGATCCCGAGCCTATCTGCGTGGTAGTACCACCTTCTGGGCTCTATCTTGATGTGCTTCCTTATCGTGTTGAAGCCAAGGCTCTTCGCAAAGCCGATGTCATCGATCATCGCCTGATCGGAAGGAGGCGTGAGAAGGCTCTCCTTCCAGTAGCCCTGGTCGAGCACTCCATGGCAGAAGATGGGCTTGCCATTGAGCGTTATGCGCTTCGAGACTGCATCGATGCCGATGCTGCGGAGCCCTGTGTACGACTTGACCTCATCGCGGCCGCATCTGACTGTAATTCCATAGAGGTATGGATCCTCAGGGCTCCATAGGCGTGGGTTCTCGATCTCTATCCTCTGCTCTGTCTCAGTATCGATCCTATGCGTTCTTCCATCGACCTCCACCTCTGCCTTGCAGGGCTTTCCGTCTGATAGCCTTGCTTTTATCGAGAAGCCTCTGCAGTCAGGGGTTATGCTCAGGCTTGATATATATGTCTCAGGAACGCTTTCAAGCCATACGCTCTTCCATATTCCGCTCTGGGCTGTGTACCAGATGCCTCCTCCCTTCAGGCTCTGCTTGCCCCTTGCAATGGGCCTTGTGTCCTGAGGATCGGTGCATCTTGCCTCAATGAGGAACTCAGGCTTGCCGATTACGAGAGAGAAGGGGAGATAGCCGCCGCTATGCTCAGATGCCTTGACGCCATCTATGTAGATCTGGGCATCATGGTCGGCTGAGTCGAAGTGGAGAAGGAGGCGCTCGTTATCTCCAAGAGGCCTCCCGATATCGACCTTCTTCCTGTACCAGAGCACATCATCCGGTCCTATCTTCCTGTTGATGCCGCTTCTCTCTGTCTCTGGAGAGAATGGTACGCTGATTGTCTTGTCGTATATCCTGGAGCCGTCAGAGGAGAGCGAGAAATCCCACTCGCCATCGAGCAGCCAGTACTCCTTTCTTTCCATGAAAGGGTCGGGATGCGATGAGAATTCCTTCATGAGTGGAGTATAGCACACCTTGACACTTGTCGCCTTAGGATATAGTGTATAAGGGTTGAATTTCCAACACTAGAAACAATTACTGGAGGGTAAGATCTATGGCAAGGAATATGAGTCCTAGATTCAAGCAGTGCAGAAGACTTGGTGTTAATGTATGTGGACATCCCAAGGCAATGAACAGGGCAAAGGATCCAGCCTTTGCAAAGAGAAAGAAGCCTACTGGCTACAGCAGGATGTTGACCGAGAAGCAGAAGCTCAAGGCATACTATGGCGTTCTTGAGAAGCAGCTCCACAGGTATTATGAGAAGGCATTCGCTTCTCAGATGATGACTGGTGATGCTTTGGTTATCCTTCTTGAGAGAAGACTCGATAACGCAGTATACCGCATCGGTTTCGGCAACTCCATCCGCCTCGCTCGCCAGCTGGTTACACACGGCCACATCCTGGTAAACGGAAAGAAGGTAGACATCCCTTCATACCAGCTTCAGGTCGGCGATGTTGTTTCCCTTAAGGAGAAGTCAAGGAAGAACGAGCAGTTCAGATCATGCTTCCTCGGCCACCCGGCTTTCAACGTTCCATACTTCGAGAGAAACGAAGAGGAATTCTCAGGCAAGTTCACAAGGCTTCCAGAGAGAGCTGAGATCCCAGTACAGGTAAACGACCAGCTCGTTGTCGAGTTCTACTCAAAGTAATCACTGAGTCGATAGCGTCATCGCTGTTTCCTGGGCCACATCCAGGGAATAGAGGGAAAGGCAAAGCCACATTCCAATACGCCCCTTTTCTGAAACGCATGCTGACGGCTGCCCTCAAAACAGCATCCGGAATGCGATGGTACGTGAAAGCCACCTACACAGGTGGCTTTTATTTTTTATTGATAATATGGCAATTAGCCCGAGCTGCTTCAGATGCATGCTTAAGGAAAAGCTGCTGGATCTTGTCGGAAACAGCAGCGATATGCATTCATATTGATTTGCGGGCGATCATTTCCACTTGAGGGAGAACGTAAGAGGCTCATTCAGGAGCAGGAAGTCGATGATAGGGAACTCGAAGCGGGCTGTATTGCTGCCAGTCTTTCTCGCTCCTTCGGCTGTTGTTATCGTACCAGGCACTGTTATGTCGATTGCTATGTGTCCATTCCTGATCGCATCAGGGCCTTCCTCTCCGAGGAGGAAGTATATCATATCAAGATAATCCTCCTCCGTTGTCCCCTGATTATACAGAGGGCCGTATACCTCAAAGTTTGGATCCGCAAGGAACGGGACTATCTTCGTCAGGTCGTCGAAGTTGTCGATGTCCACATAGAATGAGAAGCTGCTGTCCGTTACGGATATCAGTCCCTCTGCGTTCTCTGCTCCAAGCTCCTTGATGAGGCGCTGTATGTCGGAGAATGCGAAGTCGAGGTAGTATGCATTCTCTCCTGTCTTGTAAAGACTGACCTTTGTCGTTGCCGATGCGTCATTCAGCTGGGATGCGAATCCCGTCATTGCGCTATCCATAATGGACTGGTTGTCCTCAGGGAGGAACTCCGAGAAGTCCTCAAGCACGTCGATGAAGAACTGCTCGACATTGATGTCCGTCGTGCTGCTTCCGCTCCTGCCATCGAGCTTTATGCTCTCCGTTACCACGCATGAGCTGAGAAGGATTATTGATAGTGCGATGATCAGTTTTCTCATAATCTGAGGATAATAGATTATCGAAGACAATACAACAATCATGGTTTTATATAGACAGATATTATTGAGTGTGTTAAAAATAAGCAGTCTAAAAGAGAATTGTTAGTTATATGGCAAAGATAATCAATAATGTCTTATTTCTCCTCGCCCTCTCCATGGCGCTTTATGCAATGGAGCTGAAGGCTGAGGCATATCCCACATCCCTGGCTCTCTCATGGGATGCTGTGGAGGGTGCAGTCTACTATGATATATATAAGGATAACGGATTCGTCGAAAGGCTGGACAGCGACAGGCTCTCTTCGAGCATCGGTAAGCTGAGGTCAGAAACCGAATACAGCATATCGATCGCTGCCAGGACATCCGATAACCAGACTCTGGACGCAGGCTTCGCAAAGGCCTCCACGACAAGCTGGGATGGAATCTACAGATGGGTCAACACAACGGAGCACGATAACAAGGGAAAGCTAAGGGAGCTTGTATTCAGGGTTGAGACAGAGTATTCGCCTTCCTATGGCCAGTACTGTTACATATACCTTCAGATCAATGGCGCCGAGCATAGGATCTTCCCTCTGTATGAGTTTGGAGATGAAGCGGCTTCCAGATGGAACAAATACGACGACAGCAGCCCGGTATGCGAGGCATACAGGGTCAATGCAGGGCTTTTCAATACATCATCCATGACGCCTTCCAAGTGGAAAGTGTCCCGTATTGTGATTGACTATGATTCGTGTTCGGCTTACATTCAGACAAGTGCCTTGGGCCTGAATGTCAGCACAGTCACGAGCTATGCATTCTCCATCGAGGATGGGGAGCAGCTTGTTAGGTTCTCGACTGAGGGCAGCGGCATAGTAGGCAGCCTTCTTTTCAAGAACCCTAATCCGGGAGAGGGGGACGCTTTCATACTTAGGAAAACCGAATAGGAGGGAAAAGCGTGATTGCTGATCCTAATAAGAGAACCCTGATAATCGTTGAGTCTCCGACAAAGGCGAAGACAATAAGGAGATATCTTCCGGATACATGCCAGGTAGTGGCTTCCAAGGGCCATGTGGTCGATCTGGCTCCCGACCCGAAGACGGGCGTATTCGGAGTCTCTGTCGATAAAGGGTATGAGCTTGAGTATGTGATCGAGGATGGCAAGAAGAAGCTGCTTGAAGAGCTCAGGAAGGATCTTAAGGATAAGGAACAGCTGGTGCTGGCAAGCGATGAGGATAGGGAAGGAGAGTCCATTTCCTGGCATCTGCTGAACCAGCTGAAGCCTAAATGCCCTGTGTACAGGATGGTTTTCCATGAGATCACGCGCCAGGCAATCACGAACGCTTTCTCCAATTGCCGCGATATAGACATGAACCTCGTGCATGCGCAGGAGGCAAGAAGGGCCGTTGATAGGCTCCAGGGCTATGGCATATCACCTCTGCTGTCACGAAAGCTCGGCGGAAAGTACTCCGCAGGGCGTGTCCAGTCGCCAGGCCTTAAGCTCATTGTAGAGAGGGAGAAGGCAAGAAGGTCCTTCGTTTCCTCATCCTATTCGACCATAGATCTGTCACTGGAGAAGGATGGAAGCGTATTCTCTGCAAGCCTAGAGGCAATAGACGGAAGGAAGATCTCCTCGTCCAAGAGCTTCGATGGAAGCAGCGGCGAGCTGAAGGATTCATCCTACCTCCTCTCAGAGAAGGAAGCAGGGGAGATCTCTGCCGTTCTCAAGGGCGGCACTGCTTCGGTCGAGAGCGTTGTCAATCAGGATAAGCTCCAGTATCCTGCAGTGCCTTTCACTACAAGCACTCTTCAGCAGGATGCATCCAGAAAGCTCCATAGGAGCGTCAAGGATATAATGTCGATAGCCCAGACTCTCTACGAGAATGGATTCATAACATACATGAGGACCGATTCCCCTACGCTCTCAGGTGAGTGCATCAAGGCATCGCGTGAGCAGGTGAGCGCCCTCTATGGAAACGATTACCTTTCCTCCAATCCCAGGAACTACAAGGCAAAGAGCTCTGAGGCCCAGGAGGCACATGAGGCAATAAGGCCTGCAGGCGATCATTTCAGGCTTCCCTCGGAGACAGGGCTCTCTGGCGATCAGCTCAAGCTCTATACGCTTATCTGGAGAAGGACTATCGCAACGCAGATGAAGGAAGCCGAGAAGAGCACGACGACCGTGAAGCTCGCAGCTGGTCGCTACACGCTATCTGCTACAGGAACGAGCATCCGCTTCCCGGGCTTCCTGAAGGTCTATCAGGCATCAAGCGATGATGAGGAGACAGAGGAGGAGGAAGGAATACTCCCGTCCCTTGAGGCTGGATGCTCCGTTGGTATCGTGAATGCTGAGCCTAAGGCGCATTCGACTGAGCCGCCTGCCAGGTTCAATGAGGCAAGCCTCGTGCAGAGGCTTGAGAACGAGGGCATAGGAAGGCCATCCACATATGCATCGATCATCTCCACGCTGATAGACCGCAAGTACGTAGTCCGCCAGGGACAGGCCCTCGTGCCTACATTCACAGGCTTCTTCGTCGATTCCTTCCTGGAGAATGCATTCCCTGTCTACATCGGGTACAACTTCACATCCGAGATGGAAGCAGGACTGGATAGGATCGCAGAGGGCAAGGAGAGCAAGGTCGAGTTCCTCGATGCCTTCTGGAAGGGTGAGCAGGGTTTCGATGGCCTTGAGAAGGACCTCGATAACATCTCTAAGACCGTAAGGCTTACAGATGCAAAGAGCCTCGCTCTCTCCGGCCTTGAGAACAGGTTCTGCCTTGAGGACGGTCAGTCTGTAGCCTATCAGATAAAGACAGGAAAGTTCGGGCCGTACCTTGCTTCCGATTTCATCGATGCATCATCGGGCAAGGAGAAGATGGCGTCTATTGACCAGAGCAGTGTCTTCCCCGGCTCATTCACCGATGAGACTGCGAAAGGCATCCTGTTCCCTCCTCAGGCAGCAGGCATTGCCGTATACGATGATGTCTTCATCATGAATGGAAGATACGGGGAGTACTTCAGGCGCGAGAGCGACGGGAAGTGCGTGAATATACCTAAAAAGAGGAAGGCGGGCGACTACTCCGTAGATGAGGTGAAGCTCCTTTTCGAGCTTCCAAGGAAAATAGGCGAGGATGAAGAGGGCAATGCAGTGATGCTGATGTCTGGCCCATATGGCTACTTCACGCAGTACAAGGGCGTCAACAAGCGCGCATCCGATCCCTATTCAATCGATGTAGATGCGATAATAAGCGATAAGAAGGAGCCTTCGAATTCCGTCATTGCCGATTTCGGCATGCTTGAGGAAAAGCCTCTCCAGCTCCTTTCCGGCAAGTACGGTCCTTATATAAAGTGGGGCGCGAAGAACTGCGCCTTGACTGCCGATGAGAAGAAGGATCCATCCACGATCACGCCTGAAAGGGCTAGGGAGATCGCGCTCTCAGCACCGGAGAAGAAGAAAACATTCCGACGTAAGAGAAGCTAGGCTATATACATGGCATGGACGGAGTGATTCGCTATGCCATGAAAGGCAATTCGATCGTATCAATAGATGAGGCGGGGATCGGAAGGTCCTCTCGCCTTGTATGCCCTGCATGCCGGCTTCCCCTTGTTGCCAAGAAGGGTTACGGCTTCGACCATTTCTCGCATGTGGGCGGAATGGATTGCCGGTTCGGCTTCAATGCAATGTATATCTTCCTGGTTGCATCCGTGCTCAGGTCCACTAGGCGCATATTCGTCCCTTCCTGTTCATGCTATGAGGGAATGAGCGTCGGTCTTGACGATGTCGATGTCTCTTATTCGATCGATAGCCACCTGCCTATAATATGCATCCGCTCCGGATCCAGGAGGATGCTTATATCCGTTAAGAGCGATCTCCAGTCCATTCCCGGACGGGATGATGCGATAATGCGCTCAGGCATCTCAGCGCTGGAAATGGATCTGACGTTCAGGCCCTTCCTTTCAGAGGATGCGATAAGGGACCTTATAGAGAATCCCAGCATCCATAAGAGATGGATAGTCAATGTCAGGGCATTAAAAAAGACACCCTGAAGGTGTCTTGCTGATCCTGAGCAGATTCGAACTGCTGACCTTCCGCTTAGGAGGCGGACGCTCTATCCAGCTGAGCTACAGGATCGTACTTGGTTAATGTATCAGCATTCGGATCAAATTGCAATAGGTAAAAAGACAATAGGCTTCCCGAAGGAAGCCTATTGAAGCTGAAGTCTTAGATTCACTTTCCCAGAGATTCGCTGTTCTGACCAAGAATCGAATCAACGATGAACCGGCTGAAACTCTTTCCTGATTGGGCAGCAAGTTCCTTGAGCTCTGCGGCGATAGGCTCTGGTACAGATATAGTCATAGTCTTGTATGGCTTCTTGATACCTCTAGGCCTTCCAGCTCCCTTTCTTGCACCACCCCAGTTGCTAGTATTTCCCATGTTAGTAATCCTTATCCGAGTATACTTTATCACAAAAACGACCAATTTGTCATGATAAATATTTTTTCGCACAGAATTATAAGAAGTCTCAGAGATTGGCTTGCTCCGAAAAGAGATAATAAAAATAAAATCAAGCAACATGACTAGCTATTGCATGTTTATGCAAAATACTGTATATCCTTAGTAGAGTTTTCAGTAAAGCTAATTTTTGGAGGAATCAAAATGAAAAAAGCTCTTGCCGTTTTACTTGTTCTCGTAGCGGCTGTCTCTATGGCTTTTGCTAATGGTAATTCTGAGAAGGGCGCATCAGACGTCTACAAAATCGGATTCATAGGACCTCTCACAGGCGATAACGCAAATTATGGCATCAGGTGCTCAAATGCAGCCAAGCTCGCTATCAGCGAGATCAACGCTAAGGGCGGAATCGGCGGAAAGATGCTCGAGCTCATCCCAGAGGATAGCGAAGGCACAGTCGAGAAGGCTCTTGCTGGATATGAGAAGCTTGCTTATTCGGATAACGTAGCAGCAATCATCGGACCGGTATTCACATCCCCTGCACTCGCAGTAGGCCCAAGGGCAAACGAGGATGGAATCACCATGATCACTCCTTCTGCAACCCACAAGGATGTAACAGCAGCTGGCGAGTATGTCTTCAGGACAGTACCATCTGATGCTCTTCAGTCAGAGGTAGCAAGCCACTACTTCTATGAGGTCCTCGGCTACAGGAACATCGCTATTCTCTATGCTGCTAACGATTACAGCCAGGGTCTTGCACTTGGCCTTGAGCAGACATTCTCTTCCCTCGGCGGAAAGATCGTCGCTAAGGAGACATGCATGGTCGGCGACAAGGATTTCAAGACTCAGCTCACAAAGATCGCAGCTCTCAAGCCAGAGGCAATCTACATCCCTAACTACACAGTGGAGATGGCACAGATCCTCGAGCAGGCAGCTCAGCTCGGAATCGATATCCCATTCCTCTCAGGCGATGGCTTCTCCGATCCGATGATCTACCAGCTTGCTGGCGATTTCTGCGATGGCGTCATCTACATCGGACCATCACAGGCTAAGGCTTCCTCAGTCCTCACAGACTTCCAGGCCGCTTATAGGAAGGCATACAACGGAGATGAGCCGGATTCATTCGCAACCAATTCCTACGATGCTGTTTACATCCTTGCAGCCGCTATCGAGAAGGCAGGCTCTGATGACAAGGCAGCTATCCGCGATAACGTTGCAGCTACAAAGGACTACAACGGTGCTAACGGCATCATGAACTTCGCTCCTAACGGTGACCTCGTAGCTTCACAGGGCGTATACAAGGTAGAGAAGACAACTCCTGTATACCAGGGTGCTTATCAGGTTGCTTCCGATGGAAGTTTCGTTAAGGTAGAGTAGTAGAACAAAGCATACTGCATACAGTAAACTGTCGGAGAGCTCTGCTTTCCGACAGTTTCACTTTATAATGCTATGGAGGTTATCAGGTGCAGATACTGACAATGTATATGCAGTATATCGTCAATGGCTTTACGCTGGGAGCCGTATACGCTCTCATCGCTCTTGGCTATACGATGGTTTACGGCATATTGAAATTCATCAATTTCGCTCATGGCGACATCCTAATGCTCGGAGCCTTCATAGGCTTGTATGTCTATCAGGCTCTCTCAGGCGGTGCTCAATCAGGAGCCTGGCCGCTCATAGCCTTCTTCATCGCTATCCTGGTAAGCATGGTCTGCTGTGCTATCCTCGGCATGCTGATCGAGCGCATAGCATATAAGCCACTCAGGCACGCTAACAGGCTTGCTCCTCTTCTGAGTGCGATAGGCGTGTCATTCATCATCTCGAACGGTGCCGCATGGGCCTTCGGAACGCAGTCAAGGAGATTCCCTTATCCGTTCCAGAACAATCCGATAAGGCTTGGAGGCGTATCGATTACTCCCCATCAGATACTCGTTCTCGCAGTATCCGTCATAATGATGGTTCTCCTGACTCTGTTCGTGAACAGGACAAGGATGGGAAAGGCAATGAGGGCAACATCCCTCGATCAGCCTACATCGGAGCTTATGGGCATCGATGTGAACAAGGTCATCTCCCTCACATTCGCAATCGGTTCTGCGCTTGCTGCGGTAGGCGGAATACTTGCATCATTCGATTTCCGCGTATATCCATCGATGGGAACGATGACAGGACTCAAGGCATTCGTCGCTGCTGTAATCGGAGGAATCGGAAACATAAAGGGAGCAATGCTCGGCGGTGTGCTTCTTGGCATACTCGAGTCAGTCGGAGCTCCTCTGCTGCATATCCCCAACGGACTCAAGGATACGATTGCATTCGTTGTGCTGATAGTGATTCTCATCTTCAAGCCAGATGGGCTTCTGGGCAAGAACGAAAGGGAGAAGGTGTGATATGTGGAATTTCTTCTTATTGATAATAATCTATTCAGGAATATACGCTCTGATGGCTATCGGCCAGAACAGCATCACAGGATACACTGGCATGCTCAGCCTATGCCATGCAGGCTTCTTCTGCATCGGATGCTATACCACTGCCATCATGTGCAAGACCTTCGGCCTCAGCTGGTGGCTCTCGATCCCAGTTGCCGCGCTGCTATCAGGCATTGTCGGATTCCTTCTCGGCCTTCCGACCCTCAGGCTCAAGGGCGATTACCTCTGCATAGCAACCCTCGGCTTCGGAGAGATCATCAGGAATGTCGCTACCAACCTCAATCCTGTAGGCTACCAGTCTATTCCTAAGGCAACACTCTTCGGCTACCAGTTCTCCTCAAGGAACAAGCTTGCATTCATAGTGCTTGTATGGGCATTCGTTATCTTCTTCTACCTCGTATTCAGGCAGCTAGCGCATTCCAGGATCGGAAGGGCCCTTACTGCAATAAGGGAGGATGAGGTCGCAGCGCAGTCAAACGGAATCAACGTCACGACATACAAGATAGCCGCATTCACCCTCGGTGCAGCTGTAGGCGGTGTCTCGGGATGCCTTATGACAGCTTACTCGCAGACCGTAAACCCGGGTACATTCACATTCATGGTCTCCGTAATGGTTCTATGCATGGTTGTCCTCGGAGGAATGGGCAACGGGCTTGGTGTAATACTCGGAGCATTCATCATCCAGCTTATTTCCTACTTCCCGCAGCTGACAGGGCTTTCGAATGTCATTCCTCCTCAGGCTAAGCAGATCATCTTCGGCCTCATCCTTGTTGTCATGATGATCTTCTGTCCTCAGGGAATCCTCGGAAGGGACAAGTACCGCTACGGCGATCCAAGGACCACAGGAGAGAAAATCAGGGGATTGGTTTCATCATTCTCCAAAAAGGGCAAGAAGGAGGCTGCTAAATGAGAATACTTGAGACAGTCAGCCTTACCAGGGAATTCGGCGGTGTCATTGCTGTAAACGAGGTTGATTTCCAGGTCGAGAAGGGCATGGTAAATGGCCTGATCGGTCCTAACGGAGCAGGAAAGACAACGCTCTTCAACCAGATCACAGGCATGGATAAGCCTACAAGCGGAAAGATCATCTTCGATGGAAAGGATATCACAGGCTTCCCTGCATGGAAGATCAGCAGGCTTGGAATTGCAAGGACATTCCAGAACATAAGGCTATACAAGGATCTTACTGTTGTTGAGAATGTCATGATGGGCCTGCATTTCAAGGTTGGGGACGATCCATTCAAGCATCGCTTCAGACAGGCAATCAAGAGCTACTTCAATGCAGGAAAGGAGAACAGGGAGATGTACGCCAAGGCCATGGAATGGCTCAGGTTCTTCGATCTTGAAAAGGAAGCCCAGGAATTCGCAGGATCTCTTCCATACGGAAGGCAGAGGGAGCTCGAGATCGCAAGGGCGCTTGCCGCGGATCCGAAGCTTCTCTTCCTGGATGAGCCCGCTGCAGGCATGAACCCTGCTGAGACAGCGCATCTGATGGGAATAGTGAATAAGATCAGGGATCTTGGCATCACGGTCGTGCTGATCGAGCATGATATGAAGCTGGTTATGAATATATGCGACCAGATCACGGTTCTCTGCTTCGGAAGGAAGATCGCACAGGGAACGCCTGATGAGATAAGGAAGAACCCTGAGGTCATCGAGGCTTACCTCGGAAAGGAGGATGAGGAATGAACGATTGTCTGCTTAGGCTGGATTCAGTCACTGTCAGGTATGGCAGCATCGAGGCCCTGCATGGCGTGTCGATGCGCGTTAAGGAAGGGGAGATCGTATCATTCATCGGAGCCAACGGCGCTGGCAAGTCGACTCTTCTCAAGGCGATTGTAGGACAGGTGCCATTGGCAGAGGGCTCGGTCGAGTTCGATATGGAGGAGATATGCTCTCCTAAGCATCCTTCGGATAAGAAGAGCAGGCACAGAAGCCTTCCTACCCACTCTCTTGTGGGAAGGGGCATTGCGCTTGTTCCTGAGGGCAGGCATGTATTTGCCGATATGACAGTCGAGGAGAACCTCGATATGGGTGCGTACCTTGTGCGCGATGCGGCTCTGATTGCGCAGAGGAAGGAGGAGATGTATGACTTCTTCCCGATCCTCGGAGCAAGAAGGAAGCAGAAGACAAGATCGCTCTCAGGCGGAGAGCAGCAGATGATGGCTATCGCAAGGGCATTGATGTCGGCCCCTAGGCTCCTTCTCCTCGATGAGCCTGGCCTCGGTCTTGCCCCGCTTGTCGTCCAGGACATCTTCTCGAAGATAGATGTGATCAACAAGGAGAACAAGGTCACTGTATTCCTCGTTGAGCAGAATGCGAGAATGGCACTGAAGGCATCCGATTACGGCTATGTCATGGAGAACGGCAGCATCGTGCTTGAGGATGAGGGCTCAAAGCTTCTGAACAACGAGCGCGTCAAAGCCGCATATCTCGGTGCATAATCGCTTTTAAATCGATGAAGTTCGGATTATCATGATATTGGAGGTATTTTAAGATGATCATAGAGAGAAGGATGACACGTAATCCAGTCACAGCTACTCCTGACATGAACGTAGGAGAGGCTTCTGAGCTGATGAAGCAGGAAAAGGTCCATAGGCTTCCTGTTCTCGATAAGGACAAGAACCTTGTCGGCGTTATTACAGAGAAGGATATTCTCCATGCTTCCCCATCTCCTGCATCGAGCCTCTCAATACATGAAATGGCATATCTTCTGTCTAAGCTGACAGTGAAGAAGCTCATGACAAAGGATGTCGTGACGATAACAAAGGATACGACTGTCGAGGAAGCCGCAAGGCTTATGGTTGACCAGGATCTTTCATGCCTTCCTGTCGTTGAGGGCAGGAAGCTTGTCGGCATAGTCACAAAGAGCGATATGTTCCGTATCCTTCTTGAGCTCTTCGGAGCCCGCCATTATGGTGTCAGGTTCTCCTTCCTAGTTGAGGACAAGCCTGGCACAATCGCAAGAATCAGCGCTGCGCTAGCGGAGAAGGGATGGGATATCGTATCATTCGGAACCTTCATGGGAACCGATCCTACGAATGCCATCTGTACTCTCAAGGTCCAGGGCTGCACGAAGAATGAGCTATTGGATCTGATGAAGCCTATGGTATCAGAGGTGCTCGATCTCAGGGAAGTCTGACATTGGGTAAGAAACAGAAGACCAAGGCGGCGATCAAACGCCGCCTTATTGATGATGATAGAGAGCCATCTCCATTTGCGGGAATCAGGCTCGTTGAGAAGAAGGAAGAAGAGAAAAGGATAAAGCCCAAGGCAGCAGTGGTGAAGAAGAAGCCTTCTGAGATAGTGCAAGGCTACGATCCCAATGCATCCTTTGGCGATATCCTCTTTTCCTATGAGCATACAGGCAATCCCTATTCGCTGCCAAAGGCAAGCAAGGGAAGGAATGTTAAGAAGGCTGACTTCGGAAGCATCCTTGACCAGTGGGAAGGAAGGGGAAAGCCCAAGGAGGAGAAGAGCAGGCCGAAGTCCAGCTACACTCCTTCCCGCTCCTTTGCCGACATCCTCAATGCCTATGAGGGAGCTGTGGATGATAAGGGGGAGGAGAAAAGGACTGAGAGGAAGATGGAGGGAAAGGCAGAGCCTGCTGCATCGAAGATCAAGAAGGATCCAAAGCCATCTGAGTACAGGCCTTCGAGGTCCTTTGCCGATATACTCTCCGATTACGAGAACCCCGGAAAGAGGGAGGAGGAAGCCGCAGCTGAGGCTGAATCAGAGCTTTCTATGCCTTCTCCGGCAACGATTGCTGATGCAGAGCCGGAGGTGCCATCGTTCTTCAGGAAGGAGGATGATGAAGAAAAGCGCGCTCCTGAGGCTGCATGGTCTATATTCGGAAGGAATGATGAGTTCGTAAGGCCTGAATCTGAGAAGAAAGAGGAAGAGCCTCCTCTTAAGAAGGAGAAGAAGGCCCATCGCAGGAAGTACAAGGCTACCAGGGATTTCTCCGAGATCCTATCCGATTACGACAGGAAGAACAGCTCCAGGGCCGAGGAGGTCGTCCGTGTTCTTCCCAGGAAGGAGGAGGATCATGCAGAGGGGATGGATCTCTTCAGGAAGGAAAGCGATGACGAGAAGCGCGCTCCTGAGGCATCCTGGTCCATCTTCGGCTCCAATGAGGGCTTTGTCAGGAAGGGCAAGGAGGAGAGCGGTCTACCCGAGATCCCGGAACAGCCTTCCAGCAGGTCCAGAAGCTTTGTCTCAGACAACGGGAGCCTTGAGAAGGCTCTGGAGAAGGAGAGCATCAAGACCTTCGATCAGATAATAAGGGAGAAGGAGGAGAAGGATAGAAAGGATGCTCCTCTTTCGATTTATCAGCTGAGGACGAGAATGCCCCAGGCAACGATAGACCTCCATGGATTCACGAAGCAGGAAGCAATGGAGAAGCTGGAGAGCTTCATGAACGAATCGAGGGAGCATGGGCTCAGGAAGATCTCGATAATAACCGGAAAAGGACTGCATAGCCAGGATGGGATCGCTATCATAAGGGAAGAGGTGATGAGGTACCTCGATTCCTGCACATTCATCAGCGAGAAGAGCAGCGCACCGCTTTCATCGGGCGGCTCCGGAGCGATCTGGGTGATTCTAAAGGCATGAAATAAGCCCAGGGGCTGACCTCTGGGCTTTGTTCATTTTATATGATTATCGCTCTCTGTATACGATTCTTCCCTTTGTCAGATCATATGGTGAGAGCTCGACCTTTACAGTATCGCCAGGTACAATACGGATGTAGTGCTTTCTCATCTTGCCAGAGAGATGAGCAAGAATAACGAGCTTGTTGGTAAGCTCAACGCGGAACATAGTATTAGGCAGTGCTTCCTTTACAACGCCTTCCACTTCGATTGCTTCTTCTTTAGCCATTGTTTCTCCTTAATAAAACCTTGATAAGTATAGATATGCTGTTATGGTTTTGTCAATGAGCAATAGCTTTGCATGGGCTAATATGCACTATATCCGGCGCAGAGCCATCGATGAAGCGCTGCTGGGATTCGAGACTTAGGATGGAATGGAATGCCTTGGGCATCGAGGCTGATGATGCATCGCTGATGAGGAGATGAGCAGGGTGAGGAGAGTGATCGGAATGGCTTCCGGAGCGGGCTATCCAGTCAGATTAAGCATGCTGTGCAATCTGGCCATGCAATCTTGGCTGACTTGACTGGAAAAAGCATGCTATTTCCATTTGCTGTAAGCTATTGCTCTAAGCTTATGCATATATTTACAAAGACATGCAAAAGGCGCACACTCTAGGGGAGGTGAATATGGGAATACTTGAGGATTATCTGAAAAGAGGCGGAGAAGTAAATGCGGAGATGGTTGCTTATGTTGCAAATCTCGAGCTTGTCTCCAGAGTATCAGGAAGCGTTGCAGGACGCATCGTAAGGGAGCTCAGGGACCAGAGAACGAATCTCAAGCTGATTGCCAGCGAGAACTACTCATCGCTTTCCTGCCAGGCTGCAATGGGCAATCTGCTTACGGATAAATACTCAGAGGGATTCCCCTATCATCGCTTCTATGCTGGATGCGACAACGTCGATGCGATAGAGGCAGAGGCTGTGGAGTATGCGAAAGCCCTTTTCGGTGCTGAGCATGCATATGTCCAGCCTCATTCAGGGGCTGATGCGAATCTCTGCGCCTACTGGGCGATCCTGAATAAGAGAGTACAGGTCCCGATGCTTGAGGAGATGGGCATAGAGAATCCTCAGAAGCTCTCAAGGGATGACTGGATGAGGATAAGGCATGCTCTGCATAACCAGAGGCTCCTCGGGCTTGATTACTATTCCGGCGGGCATCTGACCCATGGCTATAGGCAGAATGTCTCAAGCCAGATGTTCGATGCGTACTCATACAGCGTCGATGAGAAGACAGGTCTTCTGGATTATGACGAGATTGAGCGCATGACGAAGGAGATAAAGCCTCTGATCCTGCTTGCAGGATACTCTGCTTATCCAAGGAGAATCGACTTCAGGAGGATGAGCGAGATTGCTCATAGCAATGGAGCTGTATTCATGGTGGACATGGCGCACTTTGCAGGACTGGTAGCAGGCAAGGTATTCGAAGGCGACTACGACCCAGTCAGATGGGCAGATGTAGTCACTACTACAACACATAAGACGCTGCGCGGTCCTAGAGGCGGCATGGTCCTCTGCAAGGAGGAATTCGCTGAATCCGTCGATAAGGGATGCCCGCTTGTAATAGGTGGTCCACTGCCTCATGTGATGGCTGCGAAGGCGATAGCGCTGAAGGAAGCCATGTCTCCATCCTTTGCAGACTATGCTGAGAGGATAGTCAGGAACTCAAAGGCCCTCAGCTCGTATCTTATAGATGAAGGCATCGATATCCTCACAGGAGGAACGGACAACCATCTGATGCTTCTGGACGTAAGGTCATTCGGGCTCAATGGCAGACAGGCAGAGAGGCTTCTAAGGGAGTGCGGCATAACACTCAACAGGAATGCTCTCCCGTTCGATACCAATGGCCCCTGGTATACATCAGGACTGAGGATCGGAACCCCAGCTGTCACAACGCTTGGAATGGGTGATGCTGAGATGAAGGAGATTGCATCGATAATCGCCCTTGTGCTCAGGAATGCAAAGCCTCAGATCATAGCAAAAGGTGAGAAGGCAGGACAGGTGTCGAAGAACAGGGCAGTTGCTCCGAAGGCTGTAGTAGAGGAAGCAAGGGCAAGAGTGCAGAAGCTCCTTGATGACAATAAGCTCTATCCAGAGCTTGACCTTGAGTTCCTTGAGTCAGCTTTCCCTCTCTCTGAATGATATTCATCCTGTAAAGGCAATGAACCAAGAATGCGCTCGCCTTTCCATGGCGGGCTTTTTTAGTATGCCTGGAACAGTGAATCGCTTCCTGCTATCGAGCCTTGCCTAGGGCTTCTTGTCCTGAGAAAGGGCTAGGATTCCTGCAGTGCCATCCTCTTTTTGATTCTAGTTATCTGAAAAGAAAAGGGAACCCGGAGGTTCCCTTTTTAAGGCTTGAGCCCAGCTTAGAAAGCAGAGTTGAGCCACTTGATGCCATCGATCTGGATAGCGAAGTATGGAGCTGACTGATAGAGTGATTCATGGAATGCGCTATCGAATACAGCTTCTTCTGAATCTGGAGCGAAGTCACCGTTTGTATCGAGAGCGAATGCCTGTGTGAGCTTCTTTCCGCCATCGATCGTGAATGTCGATGTATCGAATACCTGGAGCTCGCCAGCGCTGATCTTTGCCATGACTTCGTCAAGCTTAGCCTTTGTTCCTGGAGCTGCGATAGCTTCGTTGAGAGCTGTCATCACGACTGCATTATCGTTCATGCCCTGGCACCAGTCCTGAGGAAGCTCTTCGCCGTTCACATATGCCTTGATGAACTCATAGAAGTATACAGACCAGTCGATCCTTGTTGAGATGATCGAAGCTGCTGGTGCAACATGAGTCATGTCTGCATTGTAACCTGTGTGGAACCTGCCCTTGCTCTGAGCTGCTGTAGCAGGGGTTGTGTTATCTGAATGCTGGCTGACCATCACTGCGCCCTGGTCGATGAGTGCAAGTGCTGCATCTGCCTCAGCTGTTGCATCGGACCATGATCCTACGAATGAAACGAGCATTGAGACTGATGGGCATACCGACCTAGCACCGAGGAAGTAAGCTGTGAAGCCTGAGATAACCTCTGCGAATGAGTAAGCGCCTACATAACCGATAACAGCCTGCTCTGGCTTGATCTTTCCCTCTTCGATGAGCTGGTTGAGCTTAAGGCCTGCTGCAACACCTGCTACGTATCTGCCTTCGTAGATGTTGGCGAATGCGTTGTGGGTGTTCTTGAGATCGTCCTTGGATGAAACGAGGTTTGTGCATCCTACGAACTCAACGTTTGGATAGCTTGGAGCAACCTTGAGCATGTATGGCTCGAAACCATAGCTGTTGTTGAAGATGATCTGGCATCCTTCCTCTGCAGCCTCGATGTTAGCGTCTTCACATGATGAATCCTCTCCGATGTTGTACTTTGTGATCCACTCTACATCAATGCCTTCAGCAGCAAGCTTCTTTGTAGCCTCATCACGACCCTGGATAAAGTTGTATGAATAACCCTGGTCGTTCTCATCTCCGATGCAGAGAAGACCTACTGTAAGCTTCTTGGCATCAGACTTTGCTGGAGCTTCCGATGAACCGTTTGCGAATGCGTAGCTTGCAACAAGAAGCAGAGCAAGCATCATGATAGAGATTTTTTTCATCTTTACATCCTCCTCGATGTATTTTTCAAGGTATCGCTACCTGGAATTCCTTTATCTTTCTTCCCTGAAGAAGTTCAGTCCAAGGGATGCAGGCGGCTGCTGCTCCCTGTTGTTCCTCATGCTCGATATGATGAGCACGATCACAGTCACTATGTATGGAAGGATCTTGTAGAGCTCCGTTGGGATGAAGGCGATCTTTATCCTCAGGTACATGATCATCATCGCACCGAATAGGATCGAACCCCAGATTGCTCTCAGAGGCCTCCACATGCAGAAGATTACAAGAGCTACTGCAAGCCAGCCAACGCCTGAGAGTCCCTCATGGTTCCATACGCACTTAGCTGTGTTCGTGATGTATACCATGCCTCCGATTGCGGAGATTCCTCCTCCTATGATAGCGGAGAGGTACTTGTATTTGGTAGTGCTGATGCCAGCCGCATCTGCAGTCGATGGCGATTCACCTACAGCCCTGAGATGCATTCCCGACTTGGTCTTGAAGAGGTAGAGGTGCATTGCAACGACCATTGCGATCGCAAGATAGAAGAACGGGTTCTGGCCGAATACGAGATCCCCTATGTATGGGATATCAGTAAGCGCCTTGGGGAAGATCGGCTTTGTGAAGGAGTCCTTGAGATGGTTGGAGAGGGAGACGAATCCGCCCTGCTGCTTGACTCTCATGAGCTCTCCTGTGAACTGCGCCACTCCTGTTCCGAAGATAGAGAGCGCAAGGCCTGTTACGTTCTGGTTAGTCCTAAGCGTAATAGTGAGGAAAGCGAAGATCGCGGAAGCCGCGGCTCCTGCTGCGAAGGAGGCGAGGAGGGCGATCATTATGGCGACAAAGCCATTCGATGCAGCCTGACCTACTGCCTGCTCGTAATAGAAGGCTCCGCAAAGCCCGAATGCTCCTCCCATGAACATGATGCCTTCTACACCGAGATTCAGGGAACCTGATCTCTCTGTGAGGATCTCTCCGAGTGTTCCGAACATAAGCACGGTTGCGAATGTGATTGCTGCAACCAGCAGTGAATAGATGCTGTAGATCATTCGGCCTCCTTTGCATTCCTCTTAAGGTTGATGAAGACCTTGTAGTTGATGAAGAACTCAGAAGCAAGCATGCAGAAGAGGAGTATGCCTGTTACGATATCCGATATAGATGCCGGGATCTTGAAGTCTGTCTGGAGCTTGCTTGCACCCTTCTTGAGCATAGCAAGCACGAATGAGATCAGGATCATGGCGAATGAGTTGAGCTGGCTGAGCCATGCGACTGTGATCGATGTGAAGCCTACGCCGTTTGCAACGCCCGAGTAGAGCGTGTTGTTCGCGCCTGAAGCAACGATGAAGCCGACGATGCCTGAGATAGCGCCTGAGATGAGCATTGTCCTCATCATGATGTAGCCTACGTTCATTCCGGCATATCTGGCAGTGTTGTAGCTGTCTCCGATTACAGCGATCTCATATCCCTGCTTTGTCTTGTTCATGTAGATATGCATCAGGACTACAAGCACAAGCACTATTATCCAGCCGCAGTGCACGCCGAATACCGTCGGCAGCCATGCCTTCTGGTTGAACTGGGGGATGATCTGGCTTCCCGGCCTTCCTTCCCATGGTCCGCCCTGGAGATATGCTACGATGCCGATGGCTATGTAGTTCATCATGAGCGTGAAGAGTGTCTCGTTGGTGTTCCACTTAGCCTTGAAGAATGCTGGTATGAATGCCCAGATGCCGCCTGCGGCAGCTCCTGCGATCATCATAACTGCCAGAAGCATGAAGCGTGGCATCTTGTCATAGTAGAAGAGGGCGAAGTAGGAAGCGGCGATTGCTCCTGCCGTGATCTGGCCCTCTGCTCCGATGTTCCAGAACTTCATCTTGAAGCATGGTGCGATTGCAAGCGCGCACCCGAGGAGCGGGATTGCGATCTTTACTGTCTGCTTGATGTAGATCGGCTTTCCAAGGGACCCGAATATGATTGTCTTGTATGCGACAAGGGGATTGTTGCCTGAGATAAGGATAGGGATGCATCCGAGGATGAGCGCTGCGAGTATCGATCCGGCTCTTATTGCCCACGCCTTCCTTGGATCCATGTGATCGCGCTTAGCAAGCCTGATCAGCTGTTTTCTGGGTTTCTGCATCATCTTGCCTCCTTCCCGCCGACTGTAGTCATCAATAGTCCGATCTCTTCCTTTGTGGCTGTCCTTGCATCTACGATTCCGCTTACCTTGCCTTCGCATAGGACAAGGATCCTGTCTGCAAGCTCAAGCAGGACATCGAGGTCCTCACCGACGTATACGACGGCGATTCCCTTCATCTTCTGCTCAGTCAGGAGATTGTAGATGGTATATGATGTGTTGATATCCAGGCCTCTGACTGCATATGCTGTCATGAGCACGGATGGCTCTCCCGATATCTCCCTTCCTACGAGCACCTTCTGGACGTTACCGCCTGACATCCTCCTTACCGGGAACGATGTGCTGGGGGTTACTACATCAAGCTGCTTCCATATGTCGTTCGCAAGCTTCTCCGGGGCCTTCCTGTCAAGGATCACGGGCTTTCCGTTCTTCCAGGAGCGGAGCATCATGTTGCCTGTCATTCCCATGGAGCCTACAAGACCCATTCCGAGCCTGTCCTCAGGCACGAAGGCCATTCCGACACCAAGCTCCTTGATCTTCATAGGGGTCTTTCCCACCAGGTCTATATCCTTGCCGTTCTTCTGGAAGATCACCGATCCTGACTTCACAGGGCATAGTCCTGTGATTGCCTCCAGAAGCTCCTTCTGGCCAGAACCTGCGATTCCTGCGACTCCAAGGATCTCTCCGCCCTTTGCTGTGAAGGAGACATCGGAAAGCTTCGGTATGCCCTCAGCATCGATTACAGTCAGTCCCTTTATGGATAGGACATCGAATGGCTCCGGGTACTTAGGCCTGTCTATGTTCAGGGTCACGGCATGCCCGACCATCATGTCGGTAAGCGCCTGAGGGTTTGTCTCGGATGTCTTCACTGTTCCGATGTACTGGCCCTTCCTGAGGACAGCTACTTTATCGGAGACCTCCATTACCTCATTCAGCTTGTGAGTGATTATGATTATCGCCTTTCCGTCTGCCTTCATGTTCCTGAGGACGGAGAAGAGCTTCTCTGTCTCCTGCGGCGTGAGGACCGCAGTAGGCTCATCGAGGATAAGGAGGTCGGCTCCTCTGTAAAGGACCTTTACGATCTCGACAGTCTGCTTCTGCGAGACCGACATATCGTAGATCTTCTTCTCGGGATTGATCTCGAATCCATAGCGCGAGCAGATTTCCTTCACCTTCGCATTGGTTGCCTTGAGGTCCATCCTCCCGCCCTCGTCGAGGCCGAGTATTATATTCTCAGCTGCAGTGAACACATCGACCAGCTTGTAGTGCTGGTGGATCATTCCTATGCCGTATTTATATGAATCCTTCGGGCTCTTTATGGATGCAGGCTCGCCCTTGATCCTGATTATGCCTTCGTCTGGCTGGTAGATTCCTGCAAGCATGTTCATGAGCGTTGTCTTTCCGCTTCCGTTTTCGCCTAGCAGCGCAAGGATCTCCCCGTGCTCGATCCTGAGGTTTATATCGTTGTTCGCAACAACGTCTCCGAACCTCTTGGTGATACCTATCATCTCTATAGCTGAGTTCTTATCCAAGGCTCTCTCCTCATAGCATCTCAAATGCATGCGATAATTCTAGGTTATCAAAATCAGATTGGCAAATTCTTTCTTTTTATGATGTAAGAATGCAACAAAAATTATATTTTATGGAAGTAGTTTGTTGCAATATATTGAAAAAATGCAAATAAAAGTGCGATTTGTTGCGTTATGTTGCAATAATTGAAACATCAGACCGGATGCATCCGCGACGGTATGCTCTTTTCGCTCTAGCCTTGATGATTGCAGCCTGCAATGAGCGGAATATGTTTTCTTGCACGGTTCAGCCTGTGATTCCCTGCTCATCCGGTCCTTGCCCAGAGTCTCGCCCCTTTGATCCCCTGGAATGCGGTTCATGGGGAGTCCCTTTCCCTTGCCTTCCGTATCATGGGGGGAAATGCATGCCGCATCCTGCAATTGGCCAGGTGATGCAGGGAATGCTGCAGGCTTCTGGGTATTCTCGCGCTCTATCAAGGTATTGTTTGCCCAACTCATGGCTTTGGATTATCATTTGGATATGGGAAGCATACTGATACAGAATGGCCGCCTTGTTGATACAGAGTGGTCAAGGAAAAGCGATCTTCTGATCGAAGGCTCGAGGATCAAGCGCATTGCGCCTCACATCGATGAATCGACGCTCAGCCATGATACGGCTATTATCCACGCTGATGGGCTCTGCGTTCTTCCAGGCGTCATCGATGCGCACACTCATTACCATCTTGTCTCGAGAGGGACAGTCACGGCTGATTCCTTCGAGGAAGGCTCCAGGCTCGCCGCTTTCGGCGGAGTCACCACCGTAATCGATTTTTCCGATGACAATAAGACATCCCTTCCTTCGTCCCTCGCCATGAGGCGCAGGGAGATGAACGGGATGGCTGTGGACTATACCCTTCATCAGGGAGTCTACAGATACAGGGAAGGAATCGAGGAAGAGCTCAGGGCGATCAAGGAGAACGGCGTCGGAACGATCAAGATATTCACGACATACAGGAACGTGGGATACCTTGTGGAGAAGCGCGATGAGCTCAAGAGGATCTTCTCATGCTGCAAGGACCTCGGGCTGATGGTCTCTGTGCACTGCGAGGATGATAGGACTATTACGGATATCGAGGCGTCCTGGAAGGGTGGATACAGGCCTATAGACCATGCATCGCTTCGCCCTTCGGAGGCTGAGGCGCTTGCAATAGATTACGTTGGATCGATCGCAGAGGAGCTCAATATGCCTCTCTATGTCGTGCACCTCTCATCCAGAAAGGGGCTGGAGAGCATAAGGGCGCTCAGGAACAGGGGCGTGCATGTGATTGCAGAGACAACCCCGCACTACCTCTTCCTGGATAAATCCAAGCTCGAGGGACCCGATGGACCGCTATTCGTGATGACTCCGCCTCTCAGGGAAAAGGAGGATAACCTTGCGCTGCAGGAAGCAGTCATCAACGGAGAGATACAGGTGATAGCAACCGACCACTGCGCATTCACAAGGGAGCAGAAGCTCTCAAGCAATGACTGCAGGACGATATACCCGGGAATCCCGGGCACCGAGGAGCTGCTGCCGCTTGTGAACACATTCGCAATGACATCAGGCCGCCTCTCGCTGTCGCAGGTTGTGAACATGCTCTCCACAGGACCTGCGAAGGCATTCGGAATATACCCGCAGAAGGGATGCCTCCAGGAAGGCTCAGATGCCGATATAATCCTCTTCGATCCCGATCACGCATGGACCCTGAGCTCAGAGAGCCTCCATTCGGCCTCCGGATACACAGCATACGAAGGCTTCAGCGTGATGGGCAAGGTCGTGATGACATACCTCAGGGGACGCCTTGTGATGGGCGATGGTATATACCTGGGGCTTCCTGGCGATGGAAGATTCATAAGGGCATCAAGATGATAAAGGCTCTCATATTCGATATGGACGGGGTTCTCGCGGATAGCGAGGACCTCTCGGTCTCTATTGCGATCGACTACTTCAGGTCGCTTGGCAGGAGTGCCTCAAAGGAGGATTTCGCATCCCACCAGGGGCAGGGTGACAGCGAGTTCTTCTCAGGAACAGCAAGGGACCTTGGGATAAGGGACTTCGCTGAGAAGGATGCGCTCGATTACTTCAGGACCCAGTACACGATGGCTGCAGGAAAGGCGCATATCGCGCTGCCAGGCCTCGATCTCATCAGTAAAGCAAGGAAAGCTGGCATTGCGGCAGCTCTTGCTACCTCCTCGCCTTTATGGAAGGTCGATGCGACCCTTCCTGCAATAGGCCTTGATAGATCGTCTTTCGACTTAGTGCTTACAGGGGAGGATATAAAAAGGAACAAGCCTTATGGCGATATCTACAGCCTTGCGCTTATAAGGCTTGGCCTTGATGGATCCGAGGCAGTGGTATTCGAGGATACCGGAGCCGGGATAGAGGCAGCCCATAAGGCAGGGTGCCTGGCAATAGGCGTCAGCACGACATTCGATAGCGAGACAATCTCGCGCATGGGAGCAGATGCAGTGATCTCCGATCTTGGAGCGATTGCCGATTTCTCCTCCTCCGAGGAGCTCTCTGCCATAATCGATGACTGCATGGGAATAGAGAGCGGGGCTGTGGTGTATGGCGCTAACTTCATCAATCCGCTCCAGAGGAGGATGCCTGAGAGCTTTACCGAGAAGAGGGCCGTTGAGGCTGCGAGGAAGGCAAGGAAGAACGCTTATGCTCCATACTCAGGCTTCAAGGTCGGCGCTGCCATCGTCTCGGCGGCAACCGGAAGGATCTACTCAGGCTGCAATGTGGAGAATTCATCATACGGCGCTACTATATGCGCAGAGCGCAATGCGATCACAACTGCTATCTCATCAGAAGGCGCTATAGGGATCGATATCCTTGTAGTAGCATCCTCCGATGATCCTCCTGCGCCTCCATGCGCGCAGTGCCTGCAGGTTCTTGCCGAGTTCTCGCGTCCTGATACTCAGGTCGTGCTGGTATCAGACAATGGAAGCGAGGCAAGGTACGCCTTCTCGGAGCTATTGCCACATCCCTTCATTTTCCCTACTATGCGTAAGTGATTATGACACTGGGAAAAAGACTGGCGGCCGTTATCGCGGCTGCCTTATTGATTGCCTCATGCTCTTCCACAAAGCCATTCGTCTCAGCTCCTGCTTCAAGCGTGGAGCTTTCCTTATGCGAGAAGCTTGAGGCATATGGCGGAAAGAGCGTCAGGGTATCGATGCCTGAGATGGTCTTCGATGGAACGGAGGCCATGGAAAGGCTTACATCCCTGATTGAGGAGGCTGAGGACTACATCCTCATCTCCACATTCCTGGGCTCCTCCTGTCCCAACCTTGAGGGCTTCTACGATGCGCTCATGGATGCAAGCGAAAGGGGAGTGAGGGTATATTTCATCATGGATGGGATCTCGTCATACGATATGACCGAGTCCCAGTATCATATGACTCCGCTCTACTTCCTCCGCGATAGGGGAGTCAATCTCGTCGAGTACTCTCCTGTCACAGCAACGCATGTTTTCCATCCATCATCATTGATGGTGAGGGACCATAGGAAGCTCTTCGTGTTCGATGGGAAGATAGCTGTCATAGGCGGCATGAACACGAACTACATCTCGATGGGAGCAGGGGAAGGGAAGACACAGAGAGACAGCCTTTACTTCTTCCGCTCGGCATCTCTTGCATCCCTTCTTGCAGATGAGTTCATAAGCATATGGAATTCCTCATCCGTTGAGAAGATCAGCGGAGCGGATTTCCAGCGCTATGAGGATGGGGAAGGCAGATTCGATGCATATCTTTTCAATAAAGGAAAGGGAAGTGAAGCAGATATCGCAGGGATGTACTCATCGCTGATCCATGAAGCCAAGGAGAGCATACTCATTCTTCCATACCTCCCTGTTCTCGACAAGAACATGGAAGCTTCGATAAAAGAAGCAGCAGGGAGAGGCGTTACAGTTCATATGCTAATGCCGCTGGACTCGCGTGAATACACGAGAAAGGGCCTTGCGTACTGCTTCCCGAAGCTTCTCGATACCGGTATGGATATCTACTACTCGGCAGAGGATGAGAATGGCAATGAGCTTCCGCTCCTTCATGAGAAGCTCATGATAGTCGACTCCCGCTTCGTCGTGATCGGATCCTCGAACTTCAACTACAGGTCGATGGGGCTCTCGCATGAGCTTGCGCTTGTCATAGACAGCAAGGAGCTTGCATCCATGCTTGAGAAGCACGTGGAGGATGTCGGGAAGAATGCCCAGCACCTTACCAGGGAAGAGAGCGACAGGATGAAGAAGGAAGACTCGAGCTTCCTTTTGTATCTATTCATGTACTACGGAGGCTGAGAATGAAAAGGATCCTTTTTCTTCTTGCTGCTCTTCTCTTATCATCGTCATTTCTATTCGCATCCCCTGCTTTCGGATACTCGATCGCACCAGTAGGCGAGAGGGACGGGGATTCCTCCTACGGCGGCCTTGCGCTCTCGTTCTCATTCTCCCCCTCGAGGGAGATGCATATTGCCGATATGGATGCTGAGGTCCATCTATCGCTATCGGATCCGTATTTCAATGGCGTATTGCTGAGGCTCTCTTCCCCTCTGTTCCTGACAACGGACCATATCTTCGGGAATATGTTCCCGAATAAGGTCTGCTGGGGCATAAGGCTTTCGGCAGGTATCCAGTACAGGCTCAGGGATAGATTCAATCTCATCCTGGGTGTTTTTTCGCTATGGTTCGCCGATACGGATTTCACCTATGAGTTCTTCTCTCCATACGCTGTCTATTCCTTTGCAGACAGCAAGTGGGGATTCGGCATGTACATCCTTCGCTTCTCGTACTTCTTCGGAGGCCTTGCATGAGAAAGACAATTGCTATCGCAATGCTGGTAATAGCATCATTTTCCCTATTTGCATCAGATCATCAGGATGTATCGATATCATTCGGAAACGGCATGTACCGCTTCCCTGAGAAGGGAATAAGCTTCTCCTATGGCCTCAATCTCGGGCTTACTGAAAGGCTTGAGATGGGCATCTGGGGAATCTCGGAAGCAGTTCCTATGCCATTTGCGCATAATATGCTGGGCCTTGATTTCTCCTATGCCCTGATTGGCAGGAGGTCCACAGCATCAAAGGTCGCAGGAAGCGGAATCAACATGCTTCTTTCCCTTGGAGGCTTCTACATAACCGAAAACAGAGGAGCCGGGATAATCGCATCCTTTGCTCCGATTACGATCGGCAGCCCCATCACAGGGCGCAGGGAGAGAGTGCTGAAGACAGGCGTAGGCTATGACTTCGTGAATAAGCGTGTCATATTCTCCTTC
>JAXFQZ010000054.1:0-6219 GCA_034178685.1 Candidatus Ornithospirochaeta sp.
CAGAATGCTGATAGTAGGATAGCGTATCCCCTCTCAGCCTCAGTGCTTCAATGCCTTATGCTTCTCCCTCCACTTTGAAGGCCCGATGCTCGCTATGATCAGGAAGGAGCATGCTGAGAAGCTTGTCGATTACGTCAGGAACGGTGGGTTCCTCCTTCTCACATACTACTCGGGTTACGCAAATGAGTGCGATTACATGTACCTTGGTGGCCAGCCGGCTCCCTTCAGGGAAGCCGCAGGACTGTGGGTTGAGGAAAAAGATGGCATAAAGCCGGGCTCCTCCAACTCGATCAGATTCGACGATGGATTCGAGTGCTCAGTCGATTTCATGTGCGATGTCATAAGACCAGAGACAGCAGAAACCGTCGCAGTCTATCTTGAGGATTATTACAAGAACACTCCATGCATAATGAGGAATGGATTCGGAAAGGGAACCTGCCTCTACGTCGGAGCAAAGCCTTCAAAGGAAGGAGTGGACCATATCCTGGATGGGATTGCGAAGGAGCTGGATATCCGCCCAGTGCTCAGGACAGAAGGAAGAGCCAGAGCCTCCAGAAGAGGAAAGTACCTCTTTGTAATCAACCATGGAGAAGCAGAAGAGCATGTCGACCTTGGAAAGGCAATGTGGAATATCCTGGAGGAAAGGGAGCAGAGCTCAATATCTCTTCCTGCAAATGGATATGCTATCCTCATTGAGAAGAGTGAAATCTGAAGCAACCTCCAATAGAAGAGCCTGATTCCTGAATCATAGTGGGTCAGGCTCTTCGATCCATTGCATGAATGCTATGCTGGAGCCATAGCTGATGCAGCTCTGCATCAATGCGCCCTATCGCACTGTCTTCTCTATCCTGCAGCGGTGCTTCTTCGTCTTCGAGTCATAGCAGATAGCGACAAGAAGCAGGTTATCAATGTACTTATCCAGAGCCTTGGGGTACTCCCTTTCCCTTATCTGGGCGATTGCGGCTTCAGCTGTATCATCCTTCTTGAGCTCAACTATGAATGCAGGGACATCCGGTACGTACGGGATGAATGCAACATCCGCAAACCCCTTCCCCGCTGGCAGCTCGCTCACGGCTGTGTAGCAGGATTTTGCGTAGAAGTATGCAAGGCGTACTACGGACTGAAACGACCCCTCGTTGTTGTACTGAAGTATGCTGCATGCCTCCATATGGGCCCTTTCAATCCCCTCTGCTACCGCTTCCTCATCTCCTTCCCATGTAGCCTTAAGAAGCTTCCGTGAGTCACTGATCATCCTAGACACCTCAGAGTATCCACGGGCTCTTCCCATTGACAATGCCCACATGTCCCTTATTTCGTTATTGGGGATGAAGCATGAAGATGTGCTCCTTTCATAGGCAAGGTAGCCAAGATGGATCAGATACGTAAGAACATCATCCTTCGAATCAAACGACATCGTATTCCGGTAGAGAGATGTATTTACATCCACCCTGTTTCCAGAGAGCATGCTCACGACATCCTCCCTCAGTCCATCCAGGCTAAGCGAAATATAGTCAGTCACAGCCTCATATGAGCTGGTCTCTACCCAGTAGTCACCGCAGCGCATTCTGGATACTGCATCTATTACTGACTTAGGTGAATACACCTCAATGCCATCGATGCTGTAACCATCATACCAGCGCTTGATCTCCCCATAGTCCATCCCTGATTTCAGGGCAAGATCTCTTACCTCATCCTCAGTGAAGCCCATGTACGGAGCCATATCATATGCATCCAGCATTGTGTATTCGGTGAAGTTATTGAGCTTGGACTGGACCTTCTCCCTTATAATAGGCAGTATTCCTGTCAGGTACGCTAGAGCGATAGTATGATTAGTCTCTTCATTCTTGAAGAGGGAAACCAGGAAACTGACATAGTCGGATAATTCAGATAACAGGCTTTCTTCTCTAATCGGAAGATCGTACTCATCGATTATGAATACGAACCTATCTCCAGTTGCTTCATATATCATAGGCAATGCTTCTGAAAGGGATATGTCCTCGGAAAGACAAACGCCAGGGTATTCCCTCATAAGCTCAGAAACAACATTCCGGCTGTAGTATTGAGCGATAGTCATATCGCCCTTGGATGTTACCGCTCCGTTTATATCAAGCTTTATTACGGTATAATTGTTAATGAACTCCTCAAATGAAGGATCGGCAGATATCTTCAGGCCCGAGAAGATACCATGCGAATCGCAGCCTCTGGAGTAGTATGCCGCTATCATATTCGCAGCCATGGTCTTTCCGAACCTGCGGGGACGGGAGACGCACAGGAATCTATCATCTGTATCTATCCGTTCATTCAGAAATGAAATCATCATGGACTTATCTACATAGTGCCTGTTTCTTCTCGACAATTCCATTCTGATTGTCCCGGGATTGATGTATGTTCCCATGGTTCTGACCTCTCCTTATCATAAGTATAGCACATTAAGCGCAAGAGCCATACCTTAGCGCTGGCTGGTGCAAAGCCTTTGCACGTATCAGCTGCAGAATCGCCCAAGGCAATGATTTCCGGGTTTAGGCCTTTTCATGAAGCATCATTATCGGCTCTTTGGATTCCTTTTGCATGAACTCCCTATCGCACTGCCTTCTCTATCCTGCATCGGAGCTTCATCGTCTTCGAGTCATAGCAGATAGCGATAAGAAGCAGGTTATCAATGAATCCAGAGCCTTGTAGTATGGTTAATTATTGATATAACAAATAATTGTTACTCCCACTCAATCGTGCCCGTCGGCTTTGGCGTAAAGTCATAGAGGACCCTGTTAACGCCCTTCACTTCGCTGGTGATCCTCTTCACAAGGCGCTTCATCAGATCAAATGGTATGTCCTCGACCTCTGCTGTCATTGCATCAGATGTATTGACAGCACGGATGATCACTGACCATTCAAAGGACCTCTTCCCATCCCTTATGCCTGTTGACCTGAAATCAGGGACCACTGTGAAATACTGCCAGACCTTGCCTTCAAGCCCGCTTCTTGCGAACTCCTCCCTCAGGATCGCATCGGATTCTCTTACAGCCTCAAGCCTATCGCGTGTTATCGCACCAGGGCACCTTACGCCAAGACCCGGACCAGGGAATGGCTGCCTGAATACCATGCTGTCAGGAAGCCCCAGGGCCTTGCCTACCACCCTTACCTCATCCTTGAAGAGTATCTTCACAGGCTCAACAAGCTCGAACTTCATATCCTCAGGCAATCCGCCTGCATTGTGGTGCGCCTTTATCCCGTGCTCGCTCTCAAGGATATCTGGCCATATCGTGCCCTGAGCAAGGAACTCGATTCCATCCAGCTTCCTCGCCTCCTCTGCGAAGACCTCGATGAACTCTCCTCCGATTATCTTCCTCTTTGTCTCCGGATCAGCAACGCCCTTCAGCTTATCGAGGAAGCGGTCGGTTGCATCGACATAGACGAGATTCGCATTCATCTGGTTCCTGAATACCTCTATCACCTGCTCTGGCTCACCCTTCCTCAGAAGGCCATGGTTGACATGGACGCACGTAAGCTGCCTGCCGACTGCCTTGATAAGCATTGCCGCCACTACAGACGAATCGACTCCGCCGGAGAGCGCGAGAAGGACCTTCCTATCCCCGATCTGCTTCCTCAGATCTGCAATCTGCTCCTCTATGAAAGCCTCAGCCAGCTCCGGGCTGGTGATACGGACCATATCATCAGGTCTCCTGTCTTTTGCCATATGTACCTCCTGCATATGCATTCTGCATATCCATGATATTATATTCCGGGTACAATCAAGAAGAGCTTTGAGTGCTTTTGATGGAAAAACACCTTATAATCACATATCAAAGGAAGAAGCGATGCTTAAGGACAGAATCGAGGAATACTATATCGGAAAGGACTATAACTGCGCAGAGAGCATGCTGCATGCAATCAATGACGAATACAGCCTAGGGCTCAGGGATGAGGATTTTCTCCTTGTGGGAGCCTTCGGTGGAGGCTGCGGCTGCGGGATGATATGCGGAGCGCTTGCAGCTGCGATGTCTGCTCTCGGGCGCATGGCAATAACAGAGCGCGCCCATGCAACAGAGGGCTTCAAGGAGCTCTGCGCAGATTATGCGGACGCATTCAGGAAGAGGCTATCGGCTGTAGACTGCGCGGATATCAAGCCAAGGTACTTCGAGGAAGACACAAGATGCCTCAGGACAGTGCTTGAAGCATGCACTGCATTCGAGGAGTACGTGAAGGAAAAGAAGCTCAATCCGCAGCATTGAGAGAATCAGTGCCATCGCAGCCAGGGATAACCCAGCATAGCCTGATGGGCATATGCTGGGTCTGTATGGTAATTGAGGATGCGCTCTTTTTCAGAGTATCCCGAGCGTGACACCTATGCATCTGTATTCTGAGTACTCTGGATACAGCGGCATCTGGAAGAAGACACCGAGCGACATATCATAGTGCTTCGAGAAATTCAGGTACGTTTTCAGAGATGGCCTGATCATTATGCCATTATGCCCCATGAAGAATCTCTCGGGCTGGAGAGGGACCTTCGCGAACTGGGCAAAGTATCCTACATCAAGGCCGATGAAAGTATCTGTGAAGCCTGCAGAGAGAATCTTCCAGGAGAAGGTTCCTCCTGCTTCAGCGGAGAATTCAATGGAAGCAGCTCCTCCGCTTCCTCCAAGGGGACTCAGGTAATAATCAGCGAGAGCATATGCCTCGAACCTGAAAAACCCATCCTGAACGCCAAGGCTCAGACCGCCGCCAGCAGCTATGCTTTTACGGACATAGAGCCCGCGCGCAAAGAGATCGTAGGTGAACATAGGTCCTTCCTCAGATGCAAAGGCAGGCACCAATGCCACAAGAACAAGTATTATCGCTATTATCCTCTTCATTCGGTCCTCAGATACTTCTCAAGCGAGCTGAGCGATGATCCGTTGTACTTCAGCTCAAGATTCGCAGACGGATCCCTTGGGTCCTTCACAAGAGTAAGGGACACTGGCCCGTTGTTCCTATCGCACTCCCAGTCAAAGAGGAACGGATTCTCCCCCTTTGACAGATACAGGTTCCCGACACCCTGGGGATATCCCTCCTCAGGCACCTTCAGGTAAAGGTACCCGCTTGCTTCCACGAAGTCATAGCCTGAGAGAACAACCTCGTATCTCCCCTCTATCGCTACTGTCCCGCTTGTTCCAGGGACCACCTCTATGTACAGGAATGTGCCATCGGGCCTGAAGCCTATGCCAGCAAGGCTGTACTGCGATGCGCCCAGATCCGAAGCATCGAGTATGTACGTCCCGAGTATAGGATTCGGGAGCTGACTGAAATCAGCACAGGATGCAAGCATCATGCAGCCGAATACAATAGCAAGAATCTTCCTTATCATCTCTCATCTCCTATCAAAGCGGTGCTATTTCCTCTGCTCCAGTCCCGTTCTCCTGAACGACAGTGTATGTACCTACGAACTTCTGGCTCGATACTGAGATATTGTCAAAGCCGATCGAGGCAGGATACATGCCTCCGACGGAGATCGCACCTGTGCATGAGCCGGAGCCGCTCATGCTGACAACCATAACGAAGCTTCCATTCGTGTAGAGGTACGGAAGCTCTCCGAATGAGGAATATGTGAACGACACTCTTCCCCCTAAGCCCTGGACTGTCGCGACATAGGTTATAGTGCCGCTGTTGAACTCCGAGTATTCCGTGATCCCATCCGATAGGCTTCCAGTACCTGCCTGCTGTATCTTCGCGTATATCTTCGAGCTTCTCCACTTAGCATCAAGATCGGTACCGTACTTTGTCTTGTAGTCCTGGAAGTGCTCCTTCCCTATATGCTCCCATGGCTTGAGTGCGAATACAGACATGTACTCAACAAGCTTATCGCCTGTGATTGCGCTGTATCCATCATCGAGGAGGCTCCACTCGCCTACGCGTCCGAGCTTATCCACGCCCTGGACAGCGAACCAGTGCTTCTCGCCAAGAGGCGTAGAATACAAGAGCCTTATCGTTGCCATTCCTCCGCTTGAGGAAGGAACGACATCCGTGAACGAGGCATCTGATTGCGAATCAGCGCTTGCAGGCTTAGTGCTCCATGCCTTCACGTTGTATGAGACAGCATCGCTATCGGGAGTCATCGTCAGGAACACAGGATAGACTCCATCTGATGCCTCAGTACCTTCAAGCACCCTGTTGTCGGATGCTGCGAAAGAATCTGCCTTGGCGGGGCGCCTGACCATGATCGGAGTGCCTACAACCTCATCATAG
>JAXFQZ010000076.1:0-24296 GCA_034178685.1 Candidatus Ornithospirochaeta sp.
AATCGGTACTCTCGGAAACGAGGATCACATGAACGTCTCCCTCGGAAAAGCAGGTGCTTCAAGGCATCTCGGAAGAAGGCCTAAGGTAAGGGGTGTTGTAATGAACCCAGTCGATCACCCACATGGAGGTGGTGAGGGAAAGACAGCAGCTGGCCGTCATCCTGTTACACCATGGGGCAAGCCGACCAAGGGAGCAAAGACTCGTTCCAAGAAGAAGCCTTCCAACAATTTCATTGTCAAGAAGCGCAAGTAGGAGTAGAAAGTGTCAAGGTCAATTAAAAAGGGTCCTTTTATTGAGGCAAAGCTCCTTAAGAGGATCGAAGCAGCAAATAAGACTGGTCAGAAGCAGATGGTCAAGACCTATTCACGTAGTTCGACGATCATCCCAGAAATGGTTGGATTCACCATCTCTGTGTATAATGGAAAGACATGGGTGCCTGTATTCGTTACAGAGAATCTTGTAGGACACAAGCTCGGTGAGTTCGCTCCTACTCGTATCTTCCGTGGCCATGCATCTGACAAGAAGGCTAAGTAATAGGTAGTATGATGGAAACTAAGAAAGGTTATAAAGCAATTGCCAAGTATGTATTGGTTGCTCCTTCAAAGGTACGTCCTGTCGCTGACCTGGTCAGAGGCAAGAACTATGTGGAGGCAGTAGCCATTCTTGAGGCAATGCCTCAGAAGGGAGCAAGGCTCATTCTGAAAGTTCTCAAGTCCGCAGGTGCTAATGCATTGAACCAGAACAGGAAGCTGGATGAGGATTCCCTCTATGTCTCTACTCTTAAGATTGATGATGGTCCAAGAATGAAGAGGGTATGGGCTCGTTCTCATGGAAAGCGCGATATCCTCCTCAGAAGGATGTCTCATATTACAGTCGTAGTAGACGAGAAAGCAGCAAAGGTGGGCGAATAATGGGCCAGAAAGTTAATCCAATTGGACTTAGACTGGGTGTCAACAAGACATGGAAGTCAAGATGGTATGTGGATCCTAAGGAGTATGCAGATACCCTTCATGAGGATCTGGTTCTCAGAAAAGCTCTTCTTGCTTGCCCTGAGGTTGCAGAAGCAGCTATCAGCGACGTTGAGATCATCCGTAAGCCACAGCGCATTACGATGATCGTCGCTACAGCTCGCCCTGGTATCATCATCGGCGCTAAGGGAGCTAATGTGGAAAAGCTTGCAGCTAACATGCAGAAGCTTACCGATAAGAAGGTCCAGATCAGGATCAAGGAAATCAAGAAGCCAGAGTGCGACGCTCAGCTGATTGCTCAGAACGTTGCAAAGCAGCTTGAAGGCCGCGGTGCTTTCCGCCGTGCAATGAAGAACGTTATCTCCAGGGCAATGGCTGGTGGCGTGCAGGGCATCAAGATCAAGTGCTCCGGACGTCTTGGTGGCGCTGAGATCGCAAGGACAGAGTGGATGAAGGAAGGCAGGGTTCCACTGCACACTCTCCGCTCCGATATCGACTATGGCTTCGCTACTGCCAATACCTCCTTCGGTGCTATCGGTATCAAGGTATGGGTATTCAATGGTGAGATCTACGATCATGCCAAGGCAGAGGATGAGACCATCGGTACTCTCGTGAAGAAGAAGACCGAAACAGAGGCAAGGAGTTAAAACCATGCTTAGTCCTAAGAGAATTAAGTTTAGAAAGAAGCAGCGCGGAACACGCGATGGCGTTGCGCACAGAGGCAATACACTGGCATTCGGTGAGTATGGTCTTATGGCTACAGAGCCACTCTGGATCACTAACCGCCAGATCGAGGCTGCCCGTGTTGCAATGACACGTCACGTAAAGCGCGGTGGTAAGGTATGGATCCGCATCTTCCCTGATATGCCATATACAAAGAAGCCAGCTGAAACAAGGCAGGGTAACGGTAAGGGAAGCCCAGAGGGATGGGTTGCAGTCGTAAAGACCGGAACAATCATGTTCGAGATGGGCGGCATCGATGAGACACTTGCAAAAGAAGCACTTACTCTTGCAGCATCGAAGCTTCCGATCAAGACCAAGTTCGTTGCCCGCTCGGAAATGGAGTGATGTATGAAGAAGTCATATAAGAATCTCAGCTATAAAGAGCTCAATGCAGAGCGCGATAAGCTCAGGAAAGAGCTGGTTGATATGAGGATGCAGAAGGTTCTGGGACACCTGGATAACCCTAAGGCAATCAGCACAACCAGGAAGGATATCGCTCGTCTTAACACAAGGATCCACGCTATCGATATCGGGATCGTTGAGACATCCAAGTAAGAGAGGCACGTAAATGGAATCTAACAAGAAGAAGCTTACAGGGCTTGTAGTAAGCGACAAGATGGACAAGACCATCGTCGTTGAGGTCACAAACAGGACTCTCCACCCTCTGTATAAGAAGTACGTGATCTCCACAAAGAAGGTTAAGGCTCACGACGAGGGAAACACTGCTCACATCGGTGATACCGTTCGTGTTGTCGAATGCCGCCACCTTAGCAAGGATAAGTGCTGGCGTCTTGAAGAAGTAGTCGAGAGAGCTCGCTAATAAAGGAGTAAAGTCATGGTACAGATGCAGACTTATCTTAATGTAGCGGACAACAGTGGTGCAAAGCGCGTGCAGTGCATCAAGGTTCTCGGCGGTAGCCATAGATATGTTGCCGGTGTCGGTGATATCATCGTTGTTGCTGTTAAGGACGCTCTTCCTAACGGCGCCATCAAGAAGGGCGACGTTCTGAAGGCAGTAGTGGTTCGTACAAAGAAGGAATACCGCAGACCTGACGGTACCTATATCAGGTTCGATGATAACGCATGCGTTGTTATCGATGCCAACAATAACCCACGCGGAAAGCGTATCTTCGGGCCAGTCGCAAGAGAGCTTCGCGACCAGTACATGAAGATCGTTTCACTCGCACCGGAAGTGTTGTAGGAGTTTTACATGAGACTGAAGAAGAATGACACAGTCAAGATCATTGCCGGCAAGGACAAAGGCCGCACCGGCAAGATCGTGAAGATTGACCCAGTCAATGAGAGGGTCATCGTCCAGGGTGCTAACATGGTCACAAAGACCATCAAGAAGAAGAATGCTCAGGATAAGGGCGGCATCATGGAAGTTGAGGCTCCGATCCACGTTTCTAACGTAGCGCTTGTTACAAAGGACGGCGTATCGAAGATCGGATACAAGATGGAGAACGGAAAGAAGGTCCGTTACGCAAAGAAGACAGGAGAGGTGCTCTGAAATGGCTGAAGAGAAATTCGTCCCAAATTTTAAGAAGAAGTATCTTGAGACCGTAGCACCTCAGCTTATGAAGGACTTCGGATTCAAGACTCCGATGCAGATCCCTAAGCTTGAGAAAATCACTGTCAGCGTAGGTGTTGGCGAGGCTACAACCAACAAGAAGCTCCTCGATGCTGCTGTAAAAGAGCTTGAGCAGATCACAGGACAGCATGTTGTAAGAACAAAGGCTAGGAAGTCCATTGCAAACTTCAAGGTAAGGGAAGGACAGGAAATCGGTGCTATGGTTACCCTCAGAGGCGACAATATGTGGTATTTCCTGGAGAGACTCATCTCCATCGCTCTTCCACGTGTAAAGGACTTCAAGGGTGTTAATCCTAATGCTTTTGATGGTCATGGAAACTATTCTCTCGGTATCACTGAGCAGATTATCTTCCCTGAAATCGACTATGACAAGATTGAGAGAATCAGCGGTCTTAACGTCGCAATCGTAACTACAGCTGCGAATGACGAGCAGGGCTTTGCTCTTCTTAAGGCTCTTGGCATGCCGTTTGCGAAGTAAGGAGCTAGGAAGAATATGGCAAAGGAATCTTTGATTGTAAAATCCAAGAAGGATCCGAAGTTCTCAACACGCAGCTATAATCGCTGCAGGATCTGCGGACGTCCTCGTGGTTATATGCGCCAGTTTGATATGTGCAGGATCTGCTTCAGGAAGCTGGCAAGTGAAGGCCAGATCCCTGGCGTTACCAAATCGAGCTGGTAGGAGAGAGATTATGGCAGTTAGTGACCCAATTGCAGATATGCTGACTAAGATCAGGAATGCTAGTCAGGCTAAACATGAGAAAGTTGATGTAACCGCTTCGAATCTTAAGCTTCAGATCATCAAGATCCTTAAGAACGAGGGTTTCATCAAGAACTTCAAGAAGATTACAAAGGACGACATCTCATACATTCGCGTTTTCCTGAAGTATGAGGATGATCAGACTCCGGTTCTTCATGGTATTGAGCGCATCTCCACTCCTGGCCGCCGTGTATACTGCGGTTACAAGGATATGCCTTCCGTTTACAACGGAGTTGGCGTGGTAGTCGTTTCTTCCTCAACAGGTGTCATCACTGGCAAGAAGGCTAAGCAGGCACGTGTTGGCGGTGAGCTGATCTGCACAATCTGGTAAGGAGGCGATAATGTCAAGAATCGGTAAGTTACCAGTAGCTATTCCTGAGAAGGTTAGCGTGAAGATCGAGAACGGCCTTGTGACCGTTACAGGACCAAAGGGAACACTCTCACAGCAGGTGAGGCCAGAGGTCAGCGTCGCAGTGGAAGACGGACACGTGGTGGTTACGAGAATCAATGACGAGAAGCTGGTCAAGAGCTATCATGGCCTTTATCGCCAGCTGATCCATAACATGGTTGAAGGTGTATCCAAGGGCTTCTCGAAGACTCTGCTCGTAAACGGCGTAGGTTACAGAGCTGAGATCAAGGGAAAGGTTCTCACACTCGCTCTTGGCTATTCGACAATCATCGAGTACATGATCCCAGAAGGAATCACGATTACTTCCGATGCTCCGGGCAAGATCACCGTTTCAGGTATCGATAAGGCTCAGGTAGGTCAGGTAAGCGCTGAGATCCGTTCCCTCAGAGGACCAGAGCCTTATAAGGGTAAGGGTATCAAGTATGAGACCGAGAACATCCGCCGCAAGGTTGGTAAGTCCGGTGGTAAGAAATAAGGCGGTTTAGGTATATGAACAGAATGATTGATAAACAAAGAAAGCAGGCCAGAAGAAAGGCTCACATCAGGAAGCGCATCTCTGGAACCGCTACCAGACCGAGAATGACTGTCTTCAGAAGCAACCTCCACATGTATGTCCAGGTTATCGATGATACAGTCGGAAATACAATTGTTTCTGCATCGACTCTGGAAGCAGAGCTGAAGGACCTCAAGAACACAGTCGCTGATGCTAACAAGCTCGGCCAGGTTGTTGGAAAGAGACTGCTCGAGAAGAATATCGACAGCGTAGTATTCGACCGCAATGGCTATATCTACCATGGTATTGTGAAGAGCATTGCCGATGGCGCTAGAGAAGCTGGCGTAAAGTTCTAGGAGCAGATGATGGAAAGATCAAAAGATAAAGAAGTCAAAGACGGATACGTAGAGCAGCTGGTCAAGCTCAACCGTGTTACAAAGGTTGTAAAGGGTGGTAAGAACTTCTCCTTTGCAGCTCTTGTCGTAGTTGGAAACGGCCAGGGCGAAGTAGGCTATGGATTCGGAAAGGCTAATGATGTAACCGACGCTATCAGGAAGGCTACAGACAAGGCTAAGAAGAGCATGATCAAGGTTCCTATGAAGGGCAACACGATCCCTCACGAGATCATCGGCAACTTCAAGAGCGCTTCTGTTCTCCTTAAGCCAGCTGTACCTGGTACAGGTGTCATCGCAGGAGGCGCTGTACGCCTCGTATGCGACGCTGCAGGAATCAAGGACGTTCTCTCGAAGTCACTCGGTTCAAGGAACAGCATCAACACTGTAAAGGCAACATTCGATGCTCTTGAGCACCTCTATGATGCTTCTGCAGTAGCTAAGACCAGAGGTAAGACTCTGAACGAGATGTGGGGTTGATCATGGCTAAGAATATCAAGATTACACTCATCAAGGGACTCGCTGGTGTTCTCCCAGTCCAGAGGAAGACCGTTAAGGCTCTCGGACTCGGAAAGATCAACAGTTCCGTGGTGCGCGAAGCAAATCCTGTCAACCTTGGAATGGTTCGCACAGTAGCTCACCTTGTAAAGGTTGAGGAGGTTTAAGATGGGACAGATTGTCAAGCCTTTCGGCGCAACTAAGAAAAAGACAATTGTTGGACGCGGTGCTTCCTCAAAGGGCAGAGCATGCGGACGTGGACATGATGGACAGAATAGCCGCTCTGGCGGTGGTGTACGCCTCGGATTCGAGGGCGGTCAGATGCCACTCTACAGGCGTGTTGCTAGACGCGGATTCTCTAACTACCCATTCAAGGTAGAGTATCAGGCTGTATCCCTCTTTGTCATCGACAGCCTTTATGAGGCAGGCGAGACAGTATCTGATGCTACTCTCAGGGAGAAGGGAGTCATTAAGGGAAATGGAACTGTTGCTAAGATCCTTTCTGATGGTGAGATCACCAAGAAGGTTGTAGTTGAGGGTGTTAAGCTCTCGAAGACAGCTGAGGAAAAGATCAAGGCTGCAGGTGGCGAAGTAAAATAAAAAGAAGGTAGTCCATGGCAAACACTCTGGTAGAAATGTTCAGAATGAAGGATATCAGGAAGAAGATCCTCATTACATTCGGAATCCTGGCTCTTACACGCGTAGGTGCTATGCTTCCGATCCCTGGAATCAATCCAAGCGTAGTTCTCAACTACTTTGAATCAAGTTCCAATTCCTTCACAGAATATCTGAACTTCTTCTCTGGTGGAGCCTTTGCAAATTTCTCTATTTTCATGTTGGGAGTAATGCCATACATCAGCATGCAGATCATAATGCAGCTGCTGATGTTGGTAATCCCTTCTCTTAAGAAGCTTGCTCAGGATCCTCAGGGCTCAAAGAAGATTCAGCAGTATACTCGTTATGGTACAGTTATAGTCTGTCTCATACAGTCGCTTGCTGCTTCTATGTATGCCACAAGCATCCCAGATGCAAATGCACTGGGATCTAGGGCTGCCTTTACAGTAGTGTCAATGATTTCAGTAACAGCCGGATCGATGCTCATGATCTGGCTTGGTGAGAAGATCACTCAGTTCGGTGTCGGAAACGGCATCTCGCTCCTGATCTTCGCTGGTATCGTTGCACGTATTCCGAGTGCTTTCTACAGCCTTGTCAGGAGTGTCAGCAATGGCATTCTCAATCCTGTATCGATCATCGTCGTTGTCATCATGTTCTTCTTCGTTGTGGTACTGGTCGTATACGAGGAGCAGGGTCAGAGAAAGATTCCAGTGAACTATGCTAGGCGCGTTGTCGGAAGGAAGATGTATGGATCGCAGAGCTCCTACATCCCATTCAAGATTAACCCATCCGGAGTTATTCCTGTTATTTTCGCATCGACGCTCTTGTCATTCCCACTGCAACTTGGATATAATTCGTCAATTGGCTGGCTGAGAGCAGTCGCTAACTTCTTGAATCCTCAGGGTGCCCCCTATCTGATTATCTACACCCTGCTGATAATAGGTTTTGCGTTCTTCTATACTCAGATTAGCTTGAATCCAGTAGAGATGGCCAAGAACATCCGCGACAACGGAGGTTCTATTCCAGGCATCAGGAACGAGAAGCTCGAGGAATACCTTTCAAAGGTCCTCAACAGAATCGTTCTCCCTGGTGCTTTGTTCCTGGCATTCATCGCGCTGATTCCTACGCTGATACAGAAGTTCTTCTCCTTCCCTTCTGATGTAGCAATGCTCTTCGGTGGAACATCGCTGATCATCTTGGTTGGAGTTGATCTGGAGACAATGAGGCAGCTTGATGGAATGATGAAAATGCACCATCACGACGGCTTCGTTGACGCTAAGAAGCGTAAACTCAAAAAATTCTAATAGGAGCTTAAGCTATGAAAGTGAGAGCAAGTGTCAAACCGATTTGTGACAAGTGTAAAGTAATTAGACGTGCTGGAGTCGTACGCATCATCTGCGATAACCCAAAGCACAAGCAGAGACAGAAATAATAGGGAGGCCAGAATGGCACGTATAGCAGGTGTTGACTTGCCTAATAAGGCGGTTAAGATCGCTCTGACATATATCTATGGTATCGGCGCTAAGTCAGCAATGGACATCTGTCAGAAGACAAATATTGATCCTGAGGTCAGAATCAACACTCTTTCAAATGATGATGTTGCTCTTCTGAGGAAGGTAATTGAAGAAAACTACAAGATCGAAGGCCATCTTCGCACTGAAGTAGCTCTGAACATCAAGAGACTGATGGATATCGGATGCTACAGAGGCCTGCGCCATAGAAAGGGGCTGCCAGTCAGAGGTCAGAGGACCAAGACAAACGCACGCACCAGGAAGGGCAAGAAGAAGACCGTCGCAGGTAAGAAGAAATAAGGGTAGGTGAGAAAATGGCTAATGTTAAGAAGAAGGTAAAGAAGACCGTACTGGAAGGCAATGTCTATATCCAGTGCACATTCAACAATACTATCATTACTATTACCGACCTTGCTGGAAACGCTATCAGCTGGGCTTCAGCTGGTGGCCTTGGTTTCCGCGGAGCAAAGAAGTCTACTCCTTATGCTGCTCAGACAATCTGCGAAACAGCTGCAAAGAAGGCAATTGACCTTGGCCTGAAGGAAGTAAACGTTTTCGTAAAGGGACCAGGTGTTGGCCGCGAGAACGCTATCAGGACTCTTGGTGCAGTAGGACTTAAGGTTCGCTCAATCAGAGACGTTACCCCTATTCCTCACAATGGTTGCCGCCCACGCAAGACTCGCCGTGTCTGATTCCCTTGCGGGGTTCAATACCCCGCTGGAATCTATGTAGTAGTTTAAAGATTAAGGAGTAACCATGGCTAGAAAAAATCTTCTCAAGGGCTTCAAGAGACCTACTGGGATAACCTCTGACAATACAGTATCTACACAGGAATACGGGAAGTTCGTTGCATATCCATTCGAGAAGGGCTTTGGAACTACTGTAGGCAATACGCTTCGCAGGGTTCTTCTCTCCTCTATCCAGGGCTATGCAGTAACCGCTATCCGCTTTACGACCTTTGCTAATTCAGAGCTCGAGGAAGCGCATATGGTTACATCGGAATTCGAACCGCTTCCAGGTGTCAGAGAGGATATCAGTGATATCATTGCTGCCGTTAAGAAGCTCCAGATCAGGATGCCAGAGGAATGCGAAGGTACTGTGCTTACTATCCCTTGCAAGGGACCTGGAGTCATTACCGGAGCTGACTTCGAGAGAGATCAGGTTACTGTAACCAACAAGGATCTGCAGATCTTCACAATGATGGAGGATTGCAATCTTGAAATGGAAGTACAGATCGATCTTGGTCGCGGTTATGTTCCATCAGAGCAGAACGAGAAGTACTCCGAAGAGCCTGGAGTGATCCCGGTTGATGCTTTCTTCTCTCCGGTAAAGAGAGTGAAGTACTCGATCGAGCCAACCAGGGTCGGACAGAGAAACGATTATGACAAGCTCATCCTGGAGATTACAACCGATGGTACGATTGCTCCTGAGAACGCTCTTGGAGAGGCTGCAAAGATCATAAAGGAACACTTTACGATCTTCATCAACTTCGATGAGGGCAAGATCTGCACCACAGAGGAAGTGGATGAGGAAGAAGAGAGGATCAAGAAGCTTCTTGATACTCCGGTCGAGGAGCTTGAGCTCACAGTCCGTTCTTCCAACTGCCTCAAGAATGCAGGAATCAAGACAATCGGAGATCTGGCTAAGAAGACTGAGGAAGAGATTGCAAAGACAAGGAACTTCGGAAAGAAATCCCTGTCTGAAATCAAGGATAAGCTCAAGGAATGGGGTCTTACTCTTGGCATGACTGACTTCAGTGTATTAAAAACATCAATCAAAGTTCCAGAAAACAAGGAAGTAGATAATGAAGCATAGAATTGGTTTCAATGCGCTTTCCCGTACACCAAGTCAGCGCAAGGCGCTTAAGCGCAACATGGTCACTTCTCTTTTCAGATATGAGAGAATCGAGACCACAAAGGCAAAGGCACTTGAAGTAAGAAGGATGGCCGAGAAGATGATCACAAGGGCAAAGGAAGACTCAGTCCACAACCGCCGTATGATCGCTCGCGACATCACAGATGAGGCTGTCCTCAACAAACTCTTCAAGGAAATCGCTCCTATGTTCACAGAACGTAAGGGTGGTTACACCAGGATCCTCAAGACTGGATACAGGCTTGGAGATGCAGCCGAGATGGTAATCCTCGAACTGGTCGAGAAGACCCCTAAGAAGGATGCTAAGGCTGAGAAGAAGGCTGAGAAGAAAGCTGATAAATAAGCTTCGGATCAAGGCCGACAGGGCTTCCATAGGAGAAGTCACAGGGTAAAACCTGAAACCGTCACAGTGCGTGGCGGTCTTTTTTTTGCTTTGATCAGGGCAATTCATCGGAAATGACGGGGCTAAAACCCAACATAATGGCGGAGCTTGATTGATTTTTTGCCAGTCAAGCTTGCAAATATGCATTGAATATGTTGCTATTTGGCTATAATATGTGAATATTGAATCAGTATACTGATAATATGAGGTATATTGGCAAGAGGGAGGTGTTTTCATGGTAATGGTGATAATATCCTCGCTCCTTTGTTGTATCTTAGGTATTGCCCTCGGATTTCTTGTCCGTTGGATATACGCTAAATCCAAGCTGACCTCTGAGGAACAGAAGGCTGAGAGGCTTTCCCAGGAGGCTACGGCTAAAGCAGAAGCCCAGGCTAAGGAGATTCTGCTTGAAACACGCGACAAGCTGCTCAAGGAACAGCAGCAGCAGGAGCGTGAAGCAAGAGAGAGACGATTTGAACTGCAGAAAACGGAAAGAAGGCTTCTGCAGAAAGAGGAAAATCTTGAACACAAGCAGCAGGAGCTCGAAGGGATTAAGCGACAACTAGGAGAGAGGGAAGAAGCGATTCTTCTTCGTGAGAAGGATGCTGAGGAAAAGGAATCACAGCTGACAGCAGAACTCGAGAGAGTCGCAGCTATGTCCCAGAAGGATGCGAAGAATCTGATTATTGAGCAGATGAAGCAGAAAGCTGAGAGGGATGGGCAGGTATATATCAATAAGATTGAGCAGGAGACCCAGCTTCAGGCTGAGAAAGTCGCCCGCGATATCATCGTGACCTCCATCCAGCGCCTTGCTACTGAGGTGTCGGGAGAGATAACCACTTCCTCTGTATCGCTTCCAAGCGATGAGATGAAGGGAAGGATCATCGGAAGGGAAGGAAGGAACATCAGGACACTCGAGACCCTTACCGGTGTTGATATCATAATCGATGATACCCCTGAGGCTGTCGTTATCTCATGCTTCGATCCAGTCAGGAAGGAGATCGCAAGGGTAGCTCTTGAGCGTCTTGTCCAGGATGGAAGGATCCATCCATCGAGAATCGAGGAAATCGTCAACAAGGTCTCCAAGGAAGTCGGCAGGATCATCGTCGATGAAGGCGAGCAGGTCGTATTCGATCTTGGAATCCATAACATGGGACCGGAGCTGATCAGGGCCCTTGGAAGGCTTCACTTCAGGACCAGCTATGGACAGAACGTCCTTCTCCATTCAAAGGAAGTAGCTATCCTTGCAGGAATGATAGCATCGGAAGTCGGTGCTGATGCCGAGATCGCTAAGAGGGGAGGCCTTCTTCACGATATCGGAAAGGGAGCGGAGACAGAGAGCGAAGCGAACCATGCAGAGATCGGAGGAGAGCTTGTCAAGCGCCTTGGCGAGGATCCAAGGGTCGTCAATGCTGTCCTGTCGCATCATAACGATGTCGAGCCGAGCTGCATAGAGTCCATAATCGTGCAGATAGCGGATGCGATCTCTGCCGCAAGGCCAGGAGCTAGAAGGGAGAGCCTCGATAACTATATCAAGAGACTCGAATCCCTTGAGAACATAGCAAAGGGCTTTGAAGGCGTCGATAACGCATTTGCTGTACAGGCTGGACGTGAGCTCAGGATCCTTGTGAACAGCGATGCTGTTTCAGACCAGGGAGCAAAGGAGATCGCTCACGGGATTGCGGAGAGGATCGAAGCGGAGCTCAGGTATCCTGGAAAGATCAAGGTTACCATTATCCGCGAGACCCGCGTTGTGGAGTACGCAAAATAGTGGCAGATACGATACGTGTGATGATGCTCGGGGATATCTCCGGCACCACAGGAATGGGAGCCCTTTTCTTAGGGCTCTCTTCCTTTGTCAAGGAAAGGAAAATCGATTTCGTGATCGCCAACGGCGAGAATGCCGCAGGCGGATTCGGGATCGCAATAGATGATTACAACAGGATCAGGTCGATTGGAGTCGATGTCATAACAAGCGGAAACCATATATGGCAGAAGGAGGAGATCCTCCCTCTGCTGGATTCAAGCGATGATATCCTCAGGCCGATCAACTACCCTGAGCCATGCCCTGGAAAGGGATTGACGGTAAAGAAGAAGGGTGATGTGCAGATTGCTGTCATAAATGCCCAGGGCAGGATATCGATGCCGCTTTCCGATGATCCATTCAGGAAGCTTGAGGCCGCTGTGGAGAGGGTCTCGAAGCAGACTAAGCTGATCTTCATCGACCTCCATGCGGAGAACGCAGAGGAGAAGGAAGCGATCGCATTCGACCTTGATGGAAGAGTCACTGCTGTATGCGGGACGCATACGCATGTGCAGACAGCAGATGAGAGGATCCTGCCCGGAGGCACTGCATATATAACGGATCTTGGCATTACAGGCGTGACTGATGCTGTCATAGGCTCCGATGTCGGAAAGTCCATCGAAAGGCAGCTGACTCAGCTTCCGATCAAGAGCGAGCCTGCAGAGGGCGAGGCCCATATGCAGGGCGTTATCATCGAGGCTGATAGGGCAACAGGAAGGGCAATCTCGATAGAGCGCTTCACTCGCTGAACTCAATGCCGTTTATGAGGATGATGAATCCTGTGGTACCGAACTCATGGTTCATTGTCCTCTTGATCTGGTAGATGGCTTTGTCGATATCGCTGGAGGATAGGATCCTGTCGGATATATCTATTGCTGCGAACCTATCCTGCATAGTCACTCCGAGAAGCCTTGTGCCTTTTGGGATGTATGTCGCATATCCTTCTTCCTTCTCCTCCTTGGAGAGAGGGATGAAGAGAGTATTGAGAGTGAAGTAAGGGTCAGGGGATGTCTTCGGAGCAGTCCTGGGCTTGAATACAAGCACACTCCCTATGTAGAGCGCTGAGAATGCAGAGTCCTTCTCGCCTGCGATCTCCTCTGAGAACATATTCCAGTGCTCTTCGATCCTGTATCTCTCTATTGTATCGTTGGCCTTTGCCGATGCAAGGACCACAGCACCGGATGCTATGAGGACCAGCAGAGCCAGCAAGAGCGAATCCAGGATGTATTGCTTTTTACTTCCTGCCATAAGGAAGATTCTACATGGCTATTGGGCAAAAAGCCAATAGAAGTGCCAGCTTTTGCTTTTCCTTTGCACGAATTGCCCTGCATTGCTAATATTATGCTGTACAGGGCCGATCCAGTGCAGAGTTGCCTTAGGAAGGAAAAACGTATACTCTTCAAAGGTATTCACGGAATAATTGGAATCAAGGAAATAAAATGGAAGATCTTGGAATCAGGAATAAAGCAGATATAGATACTACGCTTCCTCTTATTGCGATAATAGGAAGACCGAACGTCGGAAAGTCCACGCTGTTCAACAGGCTCATCGGAAAGAGAAGGGCTATCACAGACCCGACTCCAGGCGTAACGAGGGATCCTATCCCTGAGAGGTGGCTTCTCGGGAACAACCCTGTGACTCTTGTCGATACAGGCGGAGTGAAGCTCGATAAGGAAGGTATCGATTACGCTGTCTCCGACAAATCCCTCTCTCTTCTGGAGAGAGCTGACCTCATCCTCTTCATGATGGACTGCATGGAGACCACGCCTGAGGACCAGATGCTTGTCGAGAAGCTAAGGCCTTATACAGATAAGGTCGTGCTCGCAGTCAATAAGGTGGATGACATAGACAGGGATGACCTTGTATGGAACTTCTTCAACTACGGCTATCAGCGCGTGGTCGGGATCTCCGCAGCCCATGGCCTTGGTATAGAGGAGCTCGAGGACACGCTTCTCGGAATGCTTGACCTTGAGAGAACCGAAGAGATCCCGGATGAGCCTGAGACAATCAAGCTCGCTATCCTCGGAAAGCCTAATACAGGGAAGTCTACACTCACGAACCTCCTCACAGGAAGGGATATCTCTATCGTGAGCGAGATAGCTGGAACGACAAGGGATGTAATGCGCGGAACCTTCGTGTACAAGGGAACCGAGTATACGGTTCTTGATACAGCAGGCATCAGACGCAAGAGCAAGGTCGATGAGGATGTTGAGTACTATTCCGTAAACAGGGCAATCAAGACGATAGACGATGCAGATGTCGTCTTGCTGATGATCGATGTAAAGGAAGGTCTTGCAGACCAGGACAAGAAGATCGCCCAGCTGATTGTCCGCAGGGGAAAGGGCGTGATCATGGTGCTGAACAAGATCGACCTCCTTTCAGGCATAAAGAACGAGCTTGATGCAATCAAGGACAGGATAAGGTTCCTGTTCCCGATTCTTGGCTTTGCCCCGATCATGGCTATCTCCGCGCAGGAAGGAACCGATATCGGCAAGATGCTCGACATGGTATGGTCCGTGTGGAAGCAGCTTAATAAGAGAATCGATACAGCAGATCTCAATCAGGCGCTCTCCGAGTGGACAAGGGACAATGAGCCGCCAAGAGGCCCTAAGGGACATTACAAGATGCTATACGGCACACAGGTCTCGGCAACACCTGTCCGCTTCCTCTTCTTCGTCAATAGGATAGAGGGCTTCCCTGAGACATATGTCTCGTACATAAAGAACTGCATCAGGGATACATTCGGCTTTACATACATCCCTGTGGAGATATCCCTCAGGGAGAGAAAGAGGAATCCCAGCCTCTATCAGAAGGGACCCAGCGGAACGGAGCTTGAGGTCAAGAGAATCGTAAACCGCTCGAAGCCTACGCAGAAGAAGGGCGGAACCACTGTGAAGCCAGGCGGAAAGGCAAGGATGGGGAAGCAGCTTGATAGGGCTAGGGAGATAGTACGCAACAAGAAGCAGAAAGGAGCTGGCAGGAAGTGAGCTGGGTAAAGGATAGGGGAATCAGGGCTATATGCTTTGATGTGGATGGCACATTCTATCCGAAGAGGCAGATGGATATAAGGCTTGTGCGCACTTCCATCCTGCATCTTCCATTCTCCCTCAGGTACAATGCGATGAGGCAGGAGATCAGAAGGAGGAATGGGCTATCGGATCCGGGTGCGCTCGATCATGATGCCTTCACCGAGCTTGAGTGCTCCATAATGTATCCGGGAAGACCTGGCATGCTGGATGCATTCAGGCAAAGGGAGAAGAGGCTCTTCCATGATAAATGGGAGAAATCCTTCATGACGATAAAGCCATACCCCTTCCTGAAGAATGCGCTTTTCAAGGCTGAATCAGAGGGCCTTGCTCTTGGCGTCCTCTCCGATTTCCCTCTTGGCTCTAAGCTTAAGGCCCTCGGAATCGAGGATTTCTTCTCCTATAAGGCATCGACTGAGTCATGCGGCGTTCTTAAGCCTGCCAAGACTCCTTTCAGGCTCATGCTTGAAAGCATGGGATACAAGCCTGAAGAGGTGCTGTACGTCGGGGATAGCGAAAGCAAGGATGTGAAGGGTGCTAAGAACTATGGCATGCATGCCTGCCTGATAAACAAAGGCAGCAGAAAGGACAGCGATGCGGATATCGTTGTCCTCGACTGGAAGGATTTTGCAGATAGGGTACTGTGAGGTGATCATGAACATATATCTGGTGGTAGGGATTCTATTTCTATTCAATCTGATCCTAACGCTTGCTCTCAGGGCACGCGATAAGAAGGAGCAGTCCCTCAAGAACTATACGATGAAGATGAAGACCTTCCGCAATGAGGTCGCTTCTACAATCGAGAGGATCAATACCAGCACAAAGGACTGCGAGTGCAATATAAACAAGAAGATCGAGGATGCGAACAACGCATGCTCCACGATCGCAGACAGCATAGACTTCCTGCGCAACAGCCAGAAGGACCTTGCGAACCTTCAGGATGTCGTTGTGAATTACAAGATAGGGCTCGAGAAGCTCAGGATCACTACAGAGCAGGCCAATCAGCGTGTGCAGCTCGTGCAGCAGGAGATAAGGAAGGCTGAGCAGATAAATGAGTTCGCAGCAGGCTTCAACAAGGAGAGCGAGCGCCTGATCAACCAGATGCAGGACATGAAGGCCGAGTATGTCCGCCTTGTCGCTTCCACTGAGGAGAGCCTCAGGGCTGCCGGTGAGAACCAGAAGAGCGCAAACCAGGATATGCTATCTGCATTCTCGACATCCCTTGAGAGATTCAAGGGACAGTTCATCGAGTTTGTAAATGTCGAGAAGTCCGAGTACATGGATATATGCAATGAGCAGGAGAGGAATGCCAGAAGCTACCTTGATGCATTCTCAGCAAGACGCGAAGAGGTGATGAAGGAAATCGATGAGAGAAGCGTCGCTATCCAGATGCAGGCAGATGATATCTCATCGAAGATGGATGATAAGAGGAATGCCATCCTCGAGAACGTCGACGAAGGCCGGAATGAGATCAAGACGCTTACAGATGAAGCTGAGAAGCTCATCGATGAGCTGAAGGCAGAGGCAGAGAACGCAGCAGCTGAGGCAAACAGGAGCTTAGAGGAGTTCAGGACGAGTCTCTGCAATGAGAAGGATGCCTTCGAGAAGGCAATAGACGAGATCGACAATGCCAATAGAAGCGATCTTGAGAGAAGATCCGAGAACCTCAGAGCCCAGTCCGAGGCCTTCGATGAGCGGATCGCGGAGCAGGCAAAGGCACAGCTTGATGCGATATCTGCAATCGAGGAAAAGAGGCATTCAGAGCTCGATGCATTCAATTCCGATATGGAGGCTCTCGGGAAGAAGGGCGATGACAGCATAGAGGCTCTGTCTGCATCTGTTTCGCAGATAATCGAGGCTGCAGAGGACTCGATCAACAAGAAGTTCGAGGCCTTCACTGAGGAAATAAGCAGAAAGAGCGAAGAGGAAAAAGCCGGAAACGAGAGGTTCCTCGAGACATTCAGAAGCGAATGCGATAAAGCCGTATCCTCGCTGATCAGTGCCGCAGAGGATGCGACAGGAAGCCTTGAGAAGGCTATATCAGGTCTTTCTAAGGAGAGAAATGCCTTCGTCGATGACTCCAGGGAGGTTCTGAAGAAGAGCTTCGAGGAGGAGCTTGAGGCAATCTGCGAGAAGCATAGAGCGCTCTCGGATGGAACGGATGAGATGGTGAAGAACCTCGCATCCAGGGTCCAGGAGACCAGGCAGACCATTGCCCTTCTGTCCCAGGGCGAGAATGAGAAGATCGGTAACACCATAGAGAAGCTCCATGACCTTGAGAACAAGATACATTCATCGGAGATCCAGCTCTCGGCTGTCAACGAAAGCATAACATCTGCTAGGGAAGAGCTTCTGGAGGTTCAGCAGGAGAGAGGAAGGCTCGAGGCTGACCTGGATCTGAAGAAGCAGGAGCTCTCTGAGTTCGGATCGGAGCTCGAGAAGGCAAAGAGCGACAGGATGAATGAGGAAGCAGCCCTTGTAAGGCTGAAGATGCAGATCTCAGCACTGAAGAAGGAGCATGGACTCGAGAAGGAAGATGTGAAGGAAGAAGCACCTTCGATATCGATCGAGGAATTCCCATCTGACATATTCATCGGGGATGCAGAGGAAGTTGACCTTAGCGATGATGAGTAAGCATCCTTGATAGGATGATCATCATAGGGGAAAGGCCTAGCCTTTCCTTTTTTTAGCTATGCCCCTAACGATTGGGACTTTGCCTGATCCGGATCAATGGATTATTGAAAACTGAAGGCACTGCCAGAGTGTTCTCTGACAGCGCCTATGCATCTAGATTCCTGATAGCTGGCAGAAGGCTGCAGGATACCTGCTGCAGATTGTCCTTCTTCCCTCTATATAAGAGGGAATGCCATATCGATGAACAATGTCACGGATCATTCTCCAGAGAAAGGCTATCATCTGAGGCCCTATGATCTGAAATGCCAGGCATCCCTGCCATACCGCAGCTTCTGTAATGGACACTGCTGGACTGGGAGAATACGGATTCACGCCAGATGAGGATGGAATTCGATACCGATGATGCGGATATGGCTTGCAGCATGACAGGAATCAGGAATCCCGCGTAAGCTCTGCTGTTTTTCGGTTTCAGGGGAAGGCGTTGCATTGACGCTTTCCCCTATCTTTATTACCTTTGATTCAGTGCCCTACAGAGGGCATTGATTTATGAAAAGCAATAAGAAAAAAAGAAATAGAAAGGAAAGAACCGTCATGGCAGAAGAGAAGGATGTGAAAGAGGAAATCATAGAGGAGTCCAAGGAAGCAAAGGAAGCTGAGGAAGCAGTAAAGGAGACTGCTGATGCAGAAGTCGATATGGTCTCATCCCTCCAGGACAAGGTAAAGGAAATGGAGGAACAGATAGCATCCCTCAAGGATCAGGCTCTCAGGGCAGCTGCAGAGACCGAGAATTACAAGAAGAGGCTCTATAGCCAGAAGGAGAAGGAGATCAAGGAGAACAAGGAGCGCATGGTGAAGGCCCTGATTCCTGTTCTCGAGAACTTCCTCCGTGCGATCAAGGACTCCGATAGCAACAAGGATTTCGATACGCTGAGGTCAGGAGTTGTCCTGATTGAGGATCAGATGCTTTCAAGCCTTAAGCAGTCATGGGGGCTTGAGCTTGTGGACAAAAAGGATGTGGCTTTCGATCCGAATGACATGAAGGCCCTGATGGTTCAGGAAATCGAGGGGATCAAGGAAGAGACTGTCATAGAGATCGTCGAGAGAGGCTACAAGCTCGAAGGCAAGGTGATAAAGCCAGCACAAGTTATCGTCGGAAAGCCAAAAAGCAATTGACGAAAGGAAAAAGGCTTATTATCTTACCGACTGTAATCGGAAACGGTTGCATATTATAAATCATAAACTGATATATGGAGAGAAAATAAAATGGGAAAGATTATTGGTATTGACCTGGGTACAACAAACAGCTGCGTAGCAGTCATGGATGGAAACGACCCAGTGGTTATCGCAAACAGCGAGGGAGATAGGACAACCCCTTCAGTTGTTGCATTCACTGACAGCGACCGCCTCGTCGGCAAGCCAGCAAAGAACCAGATGGTAACCAATCCAGAGAATACCATCTATTCAATCAAGAGATTCATGGGCCGCAAGTATCATGAGGTCCAGGAAGAGATAAAGATGGTGCCTTACAAGGTGACATCGGGCGCAAACGATGTTGTTAAGGTGTCCATAAAGGGAAAGGAATACTCGCCTGAGGAAATCTCAGCAGCTATTCTCCAGAAGATGAAGAAGACAGCTGAGGATTATCTCGGAGAGCCAGTCACAGAGGCTGTAATCACAGTTCCTGCATACTTCAACGACGCACAGCGCCAGGCAACCAAGGATGCTGGACGCATCGCAGGCCTCGATGTCAAGAGAATCGTAAACGAGCCTACTGCTGCAGCTCTTGCATATGGCTTCGGAAAGGATACATCGAAGGATGAGACAATCGCTGTCTATGACCTCGGCGGCGGTACATTCGATATCTCGATCCTCGAGCTTGGTGATGGCGTATTCGAGGTAAAGAGCACAAACGGCGATACTCACCTCGGCGGTGATAACATCGACCAGTGCCTCATGGAATGGATGATCGCAGACTTCAAGAGCAAGTACGGCATCGATCTCTCAAATGACAAGATGGCGCTCCAGAGGCTCAAGGAAGGAGCAGAGCAGGCAAAGATCACTCTTTCCTCCTCAACGAACACGACAATCAACCTTCCATACATCACAAGCGATGCAACAGGTCCTAAGCACCTCCAGATGGAGCTCTCAAGGGCTAAGTTCGAGCAGATGATCGCTCCTCTCGTAGAGAGAACCAAGATCCCTTGCCAGAATGCTCTCAGGGATGCCGGCATCACAGCTAGCCAGATCGACGAGGTCATCCTCGTTGGCGGTTCCTCAAGGATCCCATGCGTACAGGCTATGGTTAAGGAGCTCTTCGGCAAGGAGCCTCACAAGGGCGTCAACCCTGATGAGGTAGTCGCAGTAGGCGCATCCATCCAGGGCGGAATCCTCAAGGGAGACGTCAAGGATGTCCTTCTCCTCGATGTCACACCGCTTTCGCTCGGAATCGAGACACTCGGTGGCGTAAGCACTAAGCTTATCGAGAGGAACACGACTATTCCTACCAGGAAGAGCCAGATCTTCAGCACAGCCGCTGATGGGCAGACAGCTGTATCGATCCACGTCCTCCAGGGAGAAAGGGAGCTTGCTTCTCAGAACAGGACCCTTGCTACATTCAACCTTGAGGGAATCGCACCGGCTCCGAGGGGAGTACCTCAGATCGAGGTGACCTTCGATATCGATGCAAACGGAATCGTCCATGTCTCTGCTAAGGACCTCGGAACAGGCAAGGAGCAGAAGATCAGGATCGAGTCCTCGACAGGCCTCTCAGAGTCCGAGATCGACAAGATGGTAAAGGATGCTGAGGCTCATGCCGAGGAGGATAAGAAGGCCAGGGAGACAATCGAGGCAAAGAACAATGCCGAGAGCGTCGTCTATGCAACAGAGAAGGCTCTCAAGGATTACGGAGACAAGGTCTCTGCTTCCGAGAAGGATAAGATCGAAGCAGCTCTCAAGAACCTCAAGGACGCACTTGCATCATCGTCTGCAACAGCAGAGGAGCTCAAGAGCAAGACAGAGCAGGTCCAGCAGGCTTCAATGGAGCTTGGGCAGAAGGTCTATGAGGCTGCTCAGCAGCAGGCACAGCAGGGTGCATCCCAGCAGAGCGCAGATGCTTCTGGCGCAGCTGGTGGCGCAAAAGCCAACGACGATGGCACTGTGGATGCCGATTTCGAGGAAGTGAAATAAGCGCTTTTCTGATTGGTTTAAGCAGCATGGCACCCCATGCTGCTTTTCTGCTGATGTGAGGAATTGAATGGCAAAGAGAGATTATTACGAAGTCCTTGGTGTATCTAAGGATGCAACCGATGACCAGATAAAGAAGGCTTATAGGAAGATAGCCATGGCCAATCATCCGGATACCCATCCGAATGACAAGGATGCTGAGGAGAGATTCAAGGAGGCCAGCGAGGCCTATGAGGTTCTCTCCAACCCGGAGAAGAAGAGCGCATACGATAAGTATGGCTTTGCAGGCGTCGATGGCTTCGCGGGAGGAGCCGCAGGAAACTACCAGAACGTCTACAGGGATTTCAGCGATATCTTCGGAGGCGGTGGCTTCGGCGATATCTTCGATCAGTTCTTCGGAGGCAGTTCAAGGCAGTCGGGAAGAGCAGGTCAGAGCCAGGGCTCATCGCTCAGGTATGATATCACGCTTGATTTCAAGGAAGCCGCTTTCGGATGCAAGAAGGAGATTTCCTTCGTCCATAACGTCAGGTGCGATAAGTGCGGAGGAACGGGCGGAAGCGGAAAGCATACATGCCCTACCTGCGGAGGATCAGGGCAGACTATATCGGGCGGCGGATTCTTCCGCATGTCCACACCATGCAGGACCTGCTCCGGAAAGGGCTGGGTCGTGGACACGCCGTGCTCCGACTGCAAGGGCTCCGGGGTCAAGAGAAAGCAGGAGAAGCTCGTGGTTACTATTCCTGCAGGCGTTGACAATGGATCAAGGCTTACGCTGAGAGGAAAGGGGGACGCAGGGGAGAACGGCGGACCGGAGGGCGATCTCATCCTCTTCATAAACGTGAAGGACGATAAGTACTTCGTCAGGCACGGTGAGGATGTATATCTCCAGATACCTATCTCGTTCACCCAGGCATGCCTAGGCGCATCGATCCAGGTCCCGACGATCGACGGACAGGATGTCAAGGTCGATATCCCATCCGGCATACAGTCAGGTAAGATGCTCCGCCTGAAGGGAAAGGGCGTTCCTGTGCTGAGGTCCACCGATAGAGGCGATATGTACCTTAGGATAGTCGTCGAGACTCCTAAGAGGCTGTCGCTCAAGGCAAAGAGGCTGATGAAGGAACTGGCAGAGGAAATGAAGGACAGCGATCATCCTACGCCTGTCGAATTCGATGAGTAGCTTGACGCATCGGGCTGATTGATAATAAGGTCACAACATGGGCGAGAGAATTTACGGTTATCATGCGATAGAGGAAGGCCTCAAGAAGGCTAAGATGGGTTCGACTCTGTATCTGCAGAGAAACGGCGGCGAGAAGCTCAAGAAGCTTGAGAACATGGCTATGCTGACAGGCAAGGTTGCTGTGAAGAAGCTTTCCAAGCCTGAGCTTGAGCGCATGATGCCGGATGTCGACCTAAGGGGTGCTCTCCTGGATCTCGGCGGACCTAGAAAGGGTGCCTCGAGGCTTCAGGAAGTGACGCTGGAGAAGTTCTGCCAGGAGGCAGGAGAGAAGGCTCTCGTGCTTATCCTTGACGGGATAACGGATCCTCATAACCTCGGTGCTATTCTACGCTCTGCAGATCAGTTCGGCGTAGACCTTGTCCTGATCCCGGAAAGAAGGAGCGTTCAGGCCAATGAGACAGTAGTGAAGGTCTCATCAGGAGCTGCTCAGTACGTTCCTGTATGCGTTGTGACTAACCTGAATAGGGAGATAGGATACCTCAAGGATCATGGATTCTGGATCTATGGTGCGGATATGGCTGGAGACAGCTCCTATACGGCTCCATGGGCAGACAGGAGCGCAATCGTCATGGGCTCTGAGGGAGATGGGATATCGAATCTGGTGAGGAAGAACTGCGACCATATCGTATCGATTCCTATGCAGGGGCATATCGATTCGCTCAATGTGTCCGTTGCTACAGGAATACTGCTATACGAATTCAGAAGGCCGCGTTAGCTCTGGAAGAACTTGTTCCCGATGTCCTCGCGGTACCAGAGGTTATCGAAGCGTTTGTCCGAAATAAGGGCATACGCTTTTTTATTTGCCTCCTCGAGGTTCTTTCCCTTGCCTACTACAGTGAGGTTCCTTCCTCCTGTTGTCACAGCCTTGCCTCCGATTCTCTGGATAGCTCCGCAGAATACATTGGGGCGTCCTGAGAGCTCTGTCAGGAATACAGGTGATATGCCTTCGACTTCCTTTCCGATCTCAGGCTTGATCGGATAGCCTGGCGATGCAAGCACGACAGCTACGGTGCAGTCATCGGATGTCTCAAGCTTAATGGATGATACCCTGTCCTCCTGTACTGCCCTGAGAATCACAGCAAGATCCGTCCTTATCGTAGGGATCATTGCCTGGGCTGCAGGGTCGTTGAACCTTACATGGTAGTCTACCAGTACCGGATCGAGCTCATTTGTTATGATCATGGAGAGCGTGAGCACGCCTCTGTATGAAAGGCTTTCGACCTTCATTCCGTAGAGAGTAGGCTCTATGATCCTCTTTACGATCTTCTCCTTGATCTTTTCCGCGATCGGAATAGGGCATACTGCACCCATTCCTCCTGTCGGAGTATTGTCGTTATGCTCCCTTTTTGCATAATCGCTTGTCAGAGGCAGCATGAGATAGCCGTTCTTGTCGACGATGAGCGTGCAGCTGCAGGCTATTCCGGGGATGTATTCCTCTAGAAGCACTGGTCCCTTCTCGAATAGGAGGGAAGCATAGCTGAGAAGCGCATCGGTATCCTTTGACATGAGCATTATCCTTGAGGGCGCTACGCTGTTGCTCTTTATCGTGAAGTGCTCGCCTCGGTGCTTCAGGAGATATCTTTCAAGTGTCTCGTAATCAGCAAAGAGCGAGTTCCTTGGCACAGGGATGCTATGGCGTTCCGTGAACGACCTTGCGAATGCCCTGTCGCCTTCAAGCCTGATCGATGATGGAGGCGCTCCGAATACGGAGATGCCGCGCTTCGAGAGATAATCCACCACTCCTGTGAAAAGAGGTGCCTCTGTACCGATGAATACAAGGTCTATGGAGTATTCCATGCATGCGCTGTAGACCTTCACGGGATCTGATGGATCCACATCGGGGAGGTTAGTTGCTATGTCCTCTGTGGCAAGGTTCCCAGGGGCAATATACAACCCTGAGACCATACAGCTTTTGCTGAACCACCATGTGATAGCATGGTCCTTAGCACCGGAACCTAGTACAAGAACACGCATTCTTTCCTCCTATATACTAAAAACGCTATCACACTGAAAATGGCAATTCAAGAAAAAAATCAGAGGAGAAGAGGGGATAGTGCTTCTATGTAATGATCCCTGCATGAAGCCTTCGTGATCGATGATTTGATCCTTGATGAGCCCTCGATTCCCTTGAGGTACGACATCATGTGCTTCCTCATCTCCCTTGCAGCCAGATCCTCCCCGAAGTACCTGATCATAA
>JAXFQZ010000087.1:0-37463 GCA_034178685.1 Candidatus Ornithospirochaeta sp.
TTCATGATCAGTTTCCCTGAATTAGGCTATAGAGATAAGGATTTATCATTCTGGTCTAATGTTGTTTATGCGAAAGCAAATGCAGCGGCTTCTGACACAATCAAAGCAAATGATGAGGTAGACAATGGTTGATGATATCAGAAATCAGTATTTGGAAATGATGAGAAAGTACACAGGGTTCAATGAATCGTACTGGACAAAAATAGATACATCTAATCATTGTCCGATTTATATTGCAATTACCTCTTCAAGAAAGCCAGCATTCCTATTTGATGTGCCTGAATCGTGCAAGAACGTCATTTCTGGATTGGTAGATACTGCAGGGTATAAAAGGTATGTAGATAAGAATCCTAAGAATGGTTATATCCGCTCCGGTATTGAAGCTGTCAATGAGGATAGTTTTGAGGTCTTTTTTATAGTTGTATCAGATTTGATAGCGATTGCTTCTGAGGAAAAAGACTCATACTTCATGGCGATTATCGAAAGGCTAAGCAAATGGAGTGATTTTTTCAGGAATGCAAAGACAGGTATTCTTGATAGAGACAAGCAGATAGGATTGTTCGGAGAGCTTTGTTTTATTCAAGAAGAAATAAGAAATGGATACAGCCATATTGTAAAGGATTGGAGAGGCCCATTAAGAGATGTTAAGGACTTCATCATAGGAGATACTGCTGTTGAAATTAAGACAAGCATAATAAATGCGACAAACCGAATACATATTTCCGATGAAAACCAGCTTGATGATTCGGGCTTCTCTCAGCTATTTCTTAATGTTCGCATTCTTATGCAGAACCAGATGGATGGGATGACACTGCCGGAATTGATAGACTCTATCAAGGATGAGGTTGAAGATAACCAGAGCCTGATTGATGAGATTGATGAAAAACTAATGCATTCCGGTTATAGGGAAGAGTTTCGTGATCAGTATATAAATCGCTATGAACAAACAGATTATTACTGGTTTGTAGTTCATGATACCGATGATATCCAATTCCCTCGGATCATCCCTTCTGATTTAGCTTCTGGCGTGCGTTTTGTAAACTATCAGATCGAGTTGTCGAGTCTCCATCCTTTTTCTGCAGACTGGATGAAGATCAGGGATACAGTGGAGGTTTTGTCTAATGAGTAGCACTTTGGAATTCTATAAAGACCTGATGATTCAGGTAGATAGGGAATTAGAGAGTCAGGATAATTCTGAAGGAAACAACAAAGAGAATATCATGTCAAAGATCATGATTGAAAATCTCAGCTCAGGCAATAATCCTGCAATTAGAGGTGCTCAGAGCATTTCCAGGTACTCTAATGCATCAATAAATGCAAAAATAAACGGATACTACCTTGATGATGTTGAGCACTCTGTCATTGTGTATGTTACATACTTCATGGCGTCTCCTATTCCTTATCGTCTGAATAGCCAGGATTTCAATAAGACTGTTTCCCAGTTGAACAACTATTTGCAGAACATGATCAAGGATGCTGGAAATATGTTCAACATTATCCATGAGGATAATCCATATTATGAACTAAACTATTATCTCCTTCATGATTTCCAGACTGTTGATAGCTTCAGTTATGTGATTCTGACAAATGGTATCGTTGGAGAAATAAAGCTGCCAACATACAAAATACTTGGAAAGAAAGTAGAGATATCGGTTTTTGATATAGAGCGATATCGTCGTTTCATGGATGGGCAGAAAGTTGTCAATATTGATGCCGATCTCAGCATCCTTGGTACTCCATTATCCTGTTCTTATGCTTCTTCAGGAAAAGACCTATATGATACATACTGCTGCATCCTTCCAGGAGAGGTGATTTTCAGATTGTTCGATGCCTATCATTATCAGTTGCTGAATAGCAATGTCAGAACTTATCTGCAGTTGAGAGGAAATGTCAATAAAGGAATCATGGAGACTATAGAAAAGAGCCCTGAGTATTTCCTTGCTTATAATAATGGAATATCTGCTACTGCAAGTGAAGTCGTGCTAGATGAGAATGATAAGATAAAGGGAGTCAAGGACTTCCAGATTGTGAATGGAGGACAGACTTCTGCCTCTATATATAATGCCAAGGTAAAGAAAGGCTTTGATATTTCTGGAATCAATGTCTTAGCAAAGATAACCGTGATCAAGGATGAGAGCAATTACGATGATATTGTTAAGAATATTTCCAGATATGCAAATACTCAGAATACAATCAAGTTCTCAGATTTTTCATCTAATGATAGATATAATAAGAAACTAGCAGAGCTGTCCCGAAGAGTGTATTCTCCAGCTATTGGATCAAAGCTACAGACAAAATGGTATTATGAGAATGTCAGTGGTTCTTATAATAACGAGAAAAGCAATTGTCCTAGTACCGATGCATTTGAGAAGGAATATCCAAAATCACAGTATTTCAATAAGACGGAAATGGCTTCTTATGAGCTATCGTATCAGGGATTTCCTGCGGAAGCCTGTAAAGGTGCCCAAGATGCATACAAGGTGTTTGTGTTGAATCTCCCGGAGTTGAAAGAGCCTAATGAATTGGATTTCAAGAATCTAGTCTCAAAGAAAATCCTGTATGATACTGTCCTGAAAATAATCAATGAAGAAGTCGGAGGACAGGGAAAGGCCGCAATGGCAAGATATACAGTTGCATATTTCTCTACTGTAATCTGCGAAAACAAATTCAATCTCGCAGCAGTCTGGGAAAACCAGTGTATCTCAAAGCCTGTAGAGAATGATTTGAGAAAACTCATCAGGCAGATTGCAAATGTGCTTAAGGAAAATGCAATAAAGAATCAAAAAGGTATTGAGATGTATTGCAGAATGCCAACAACCTGGGCTGCAGTAAAGAAGCTTTCCTTTTCTGTTGATAATCCGGCTCTGTATTCTGATGGTCCCGTCCTTAATCCTGTATTGAAGACTAGGGCGATTTCTTCTAGGCTGGCCTCTTTTGCTACAAGTATTACAGTTGGTGCATGGGCTGACATGGCGGTGAATACTGACATTATTGGAGATGAGAATAGAAGCCATTCTGGAATGTGCAAGACAATGATGGGAATGGCCCCTGAAAACCTGTCCGAACGTCAGATTGCATATGCATTGAGGATAGTATACCGGTTTTATAAAGCAGGATTCGTATTCTCTGCTTCTATGAACGAAGCGATAAAGGAGAATGAGGAAGAACTTGCTCAGATCGATAAAAAAAGATTGTCAATGTACTCTAATTCAAAATACTATGTACAGGCAAAACTGTAATTCTGTGGGTTGCTTCACTCATAGATTACCAAGGTGTAATAATAAATGACAAAAAAAGAATATCTGCTTGGAGAATTATTCTGCGGGCCGGGCGGGATAGCGTATGGGGCTCTTTCTGTCAAGGTTCCTGGAGTAACAATACAGCATGCATGGGCAAATGATTTTGATAAGGATACATGCAGGACCTATATAAGAAATATCTGCCCTGATAATAGTGAATCTGTAATATGCAAAGATGTCCGTGAACTTGATATTGCTTCTTTGGGTAGTATAAACGCATTGGCATTCGGTTTTCCTTGCAATGACTTCTCTCTCGTTGGACAGAAAAAGGGCCTTAATGGGGAATATGGCCCTCTGTATAAATATGGGAAGATAGCATTGGAAATATTTCATCCAGAATGGTTCTTTGCTGAGAATGTAGGTGGTTTGAAAGCTGATGACGGGGGTAAAACACTATCATTGATTTTGAGAGAATATGCTGATTGCGGGTATAAGCTCTATCCTCATTTGTATAAATTCGAAGAATACGGTATTCCGCAGACAAGACATAGGATCATCATCATAGGAATTCGAAATGATTTGCCATATGAGTATAAGGTTCCTTCTCCTGAAGGTTACAGAATGAAGACATGCAGGGAAGCAATCGAGTGCCCTCCGATTCCAAGTGACGCTGCAAATAACAATCGGAGAAGCCTGAATCCTCGTGTTAGGGCAAGATTAGAGTATATTAAGCCCGGCCAAAATGCATTCAATGCTGATATACCAGATTCTCTTAAGCTTCATATAAAAGGGGCGACATTGAGTCATATCTATAAGCGTCTAGATCCTAATCGTCCTTCTTATACTGTCACAGGATGCGGTGGCGGGGGAACTCACATGTATCATTGGTCTGAAAACAGGGCGTTGACCAATAGAGAAAGAGCAAGGTTGCAGACATTTCCCGATAGTTTTGTCTTTGAGGGAAATGATACACAGGTGAGAAAGCAGGTTGGTATGGCTGTCCCATGTGAGGGTGCCAGGGTTATTATCGAGGCTTTGATGAAGAGCATTGTTGGAATAGACTACAAATCTATTCCATGTAGTATCTCATTTTGATGATCGATGTTTTCTCTTTCCCGATTATGTCCTATAACCAGTGTATCAAGGAGTGAGTATGGAAAAGAGGCTTGTCGGCATTATTTCGGTAAGTGTTCCAAGGGAATACAGGGGGTTCAGGACAAAGAGGGAGGCTGATTGCTATAGGATGATGAAGTCGCAGCAGGGATATAAGACAAGGATGAGGAAGACCAATAGCCCGGAATTGCCCTACTGCGTGATTTCAGAGCCCATCGTTGAGAAGGAAAGGAAAGGCGAGTGCCAGGTATTCGATATCAGGGATTACAGATCCTGATCACATCCTCTCGAGGATTTCCAGGACTTCTGCATAGCTTGAAGCTGAATAGGTTGCAAGCTTAGATGTCTCCTTCTTCCTCAATGAGAGGAGAATGCTGTCCAGTCCTGCATTCACGGCTCCCTGTATATCGCTTTTCTCCCTGTCTCCGATCACGACCATCTGGCTTCTGTCCTTCCCGATTCTGTCTATCACGTATTCGAAGAACATCCTGTCAGGCTTTGCGTATCCGATCTCCTCGCTGATGAAGACATTGCTGAACTTCCCGAGAAGCCCGCTTCTCTCGAATCTTCCCCACTGCGTCTTGGCAATGCCGTTCGTTACGATGTGGAGATTGTATTTGGCGCCTGCCTTCTCGACGAAATCCTCGGCTCCTTCCATCAGCGCACCGCACTCCGAAAGGAACTGTATGTAGTCATCGGAGGCCTTCTGAGGATCCTCATCAAGGCCGATGCTTTCAAAGAAGCGGCTGAACCTTGCGGGCTTGAGCTCATCGATAGTGATGATGCCTTTCTCGAATTCCTCCCAGCATCTGTCGTTGGCAGCATGGTACCTATCGAGGTTGTCTTTGCTTACTTCTAGCCCCAGGCTCGAGAATAGGCGGCTGATTGCGTATTCCTCTGTCTTTGCGAAATCGTATAGCGTGTCATCTGCATCGAGCAGCAATTCTGTCTTCATGCTTCCACTATAGCAGAAAGATGGAATAATGTGGACGAGCGGGGATAATATGGATACCTTATACTTGCGAGGAAAGAAATGAAGAGAATCATACCGATCTGTTTTTCAGGAATACTGCTGGTTGCGCTTGGGCTGTACATGATACTCAGGCCTGATTCGTTCATACAGGTGTTCTTCATCATCATAGGCGCATACATGGTCTTCGACAGCCTCAAGAGCCTTTTCTACCTGTTTTACAGGATGCATGAGGGCTCAAGGCTCTCCAAGTCAATCGATATTGCCAAGGATATCAAGGATGCCTTCAGCTCCGCGATCAGGGGAGTTGCCGCGACAGTGATCATAAAGGCATTGATCAATCTCATCTTCGGCCTGCTTGCGATCTCGATTGCGATCGCAAGGAAGGATATGCTGCTTTCGTGGGTCGTCTACATAGTGGCTATCTCCTTCCTGTTCACCGGCGCGATCGATCTCTTCGAATACATTAAGCTCTCGGGTTCCGATATAGGCTTCGGCTTGCTGGGTCTCGATACGGTCATCTCCTTCATCCTCGGCCTCATCCTGTTCCTCTTCCCCAGGTTCATCGGATCTGTGGTAATAACGCTGATCGCAGCCTTCTTCATCGCAGTCGGCGCTGTTGCGGTCTACGGGGGAATCAACATGATGCTTGTCCAGAAGAAGCTCAGCAAATACAGGCCAATCGATGCTGAATTCACAGAGAATGAGTGATTGTGTTATTTAGATAACATATCATTGAAAATTATAACTGATTTACGGCGATCCGATTGACCTGATGCATTAATTTACGTTATCGTGGGCATATGGAAAAGAAACTTCATGCAATCCATCATCATCTCGCTTTCGCAAAAGCCTAACCATGGTGGATTTTCCTATACTTCAAGGTCTCCCGTGGCGGAGGCCTTTTTTCATAAGGAGGGATGCAATGGAAAAGACGCTCAGGATCGCTATCCAGAAGAGCGGAAGGCTGTCGGAGAAGAGCCTTGATATCATAAAGAACTGCGGGATCGATTTCGGATGCGATAGCAGGGTCCTCAGGGAAAGATCATCGAATTTTCCGATCGAGTTCCTGTATGTCCGCGATGACGACATCCCTGTGTATGTCTCCAGCGGCGTTGCGGATGTCGGCATAGTAGGAAGGAACGAGGCAGATGAATCGGGGCTTCCTCTAGAGGTCGCAAGGGATCTGAAGTTCGCAGCATGCCGCCTTTCGGTCGCGGTTCCGGCTGCTATGGAGTACAAAGGGCTCGAGAGCCTCGAGGGGAAGAAGATAGCGACAAGCTATCCCAGGATCCTCTCATCGGTTCTTGAGAAGCGTGGAGTGAAGGCAGAGCCCGTTGTCGTATCCGGCTCTGTCGAGGTCACTGTGCAGATAGGCGTAGCAGATGCCATCTGCGATCTTGTCTCGACCGGAACCACGCTTAAGATGAACGGGCTTGTTGAGGCTGAGCCTATCTACAGGTCCACTGCCGTGATGGTCACAAGGCCGGGCTTCATGGATGAGGAGAAGGAGAAGGCAGAGATACTCAGGAGGCTTCTTGAGAGGATGGATGCCGCAATGCTTGCAAAGAACAAGAAGTACGTCCTCTTCAACCTGCCTTCTGATAGGCTCGATCAGGCTGCTGCGATAATAGGCGGAATGAAGAGCCCTACTGTCACTCCTCTGATGGATAAGGACTGGGTGTCTGTGCAGTCGGTTGTCTCAGAGGACAGGTTCTGGTCAGTGTTCGAGGATCTCAGGAAGATCGGGGCAGAGGGCATCCTCGTGATGGATATCGAGAAGATGACGGAGTAGAAGATGGGTTACCTAAGATATGTCGAGAGCTTCGATAGCGCCTATCTCAGGCGTCCTGAGATGGATGATTCTGCTATCGAGAGCAGCGTGAGGACGATCATCGATGATGTGAGAGAGCGCGGTGATGAGGCTCTGAGGGAGTACGAGAAGCGCTTTGACTACACCGAGCTTGATGAGCTCTTCGTAAGCGAAGAGGAGATCGATGAGGCTGAGAAGAAGGTGCCTGAGAGCCTGAAGGATGCTATCAGGAAGGCAGCAGGGAATATCGCGGCATTCCACCGTGCGCAGATGCCTGAAGGCGAGGCAGTAGAGACAGAGAAGGGCGTTCTATGCTCAAGAAGGATTGTTCCTATCGAGAAAGTCGGGCTATACATCCCAGGAGGCACAGCTCCTTTGTTCTCGACTGTCCTGATGCTTGCCATCCCTGCATCCATTGCAGGCTGCAGCGATATAATGCTCTCAACTCCAGCCAAGGATGGTGCGATCAGCCCTGCTATCCTATATGCTGCAAGGATCTCCGGTGTTACGAGAATCCTGAAGGCCGGAGGAGCTCAGGCAATCGCGGCTCTTGCGTATGGCACTGAATCCGTCCCGAGGAGGGACAAGATATTCGGGCCTGGGAACAGGTTCGTGTCGATGGCTAAGATGATGGTCTCGAAAAGCGTTGCGATTGACATGCTTGCAGGCCCGAGCGAGGTGCTGGTGATCGCTGATGAGACAGCGGATCCCGCATTCGTCTCCTCCGATCTTCTCTCCCAGGCGGAGCATGGCAGGGACAGCCAGGCGATGCTGATGATACTCGCAGACAGCAAGGAGAAGGGGAGAGCGATCTACGAGAGCGTCGAGAGGGAGCTTGGGAAGCATCTTGGGATGCTTTCAAGAAGCGAATACCTCCTCTCATCCCTCTCTTCCTCCGCTGCATTCTTCTTCAGCGATAAGAAGGAGCTTATGGATGCTGTGAATGAATACGCTCCTGAGCATCTGATCATAAACACAGCAGATTCTGATGATCTTCTCTCATATGTCAGGAACGCAGGCTCCGTGTTCCTCGGCCCCTACTCGCCGGAGTCAGCCGGGGATTACGCATCCGGCACCAACCACACGCTCCCGACCTCAGGGTGGGCAGTATCATCATCGGGTGTATCGTTGGATTCATTCATAAAGAAGATCACTGTCCAGCGCCTGAGCAGGGAGGGAATAGGAAGGCTTGAGCCTGTTGTCTATGAGATGGCAATGGCTGAAGGACTCGAAGCGCATGCACTTGCTGCAAGGATCAGGGTAGATGGCAGATGTTGAGAGCCTGATCAACAGGCATATCAGGGAAATGGAGCCCTATTCATCCGCAAGGGATGAGTTCGAGGGCAATGCGGATGTGTTTCTTGATGCAAACGAGAGCTGGTACAGCGGGGAATGCGATGCCAACCGCTATCCGGATCCAAGGTGCAGGGACCTCAGGAAGCTTCTTGAGAGCACCATGAATCTGCCATTCGATATGACAGCAATCGGGAATGGATCTGATGAGGTGATAGACCTCCTGATGAGAATGTTCTGCAGGGAAGGGGATTCCGTGATGGTCTCCACTCCGACTTATGGAGAGTACAGGGTCTTTGCATCGACCAATAACCTCAGGACCATAGATGTCTCTTTGAAGGAGAGCCTTGAGCTTGATGCTGATGGGATCATCGCGGCATTGGGCAGGGAGAACCCGAAGATCGTATTCATATGCACCCCTAATAATCCTACTGGCAGGGTCTATCCGCTTTCGGATGTGAGGAGGATCGCGGATGCCAATAGCGGAATCACGGTCGTGGATGAGGCTTATTCCGACTTTGCAGAGGGCTTTGAATCGGCTGTCTCCCTGATTGCAGGAAACCCGCGTGTCGTCGTGATGCGCACGCTCTCCAAGTCCTGGGGGCTTGCAGGCGCAAGGGTAGGGATCCTCGTTGCAGACCCTGTGATACAGAGGACCTTTGTGAAGATGAAGCCGCCATACAACGTCTCGCTTCTCAACCAGAGGGCGGCAATCAGGGTGCTCTCGGAGCCTGAGAGGTACAGGGATGTCGTATCCCAGGTCATAGCGGACAGGAAGATAATGGAGAGGAAGGCCGCAGAATACCCATTCGTGAGGGAAGTGATCCCGTCTGAGGCCAACTTCATCGTGATAAGGACCGATGATGCGGACCGCCTTTACCGCTATCTTCTCTCAAAGGGGATAATCGTAAGGAACAGGACGAAGGAAAGATACCTCTCCGGGTGCCTCAGGATCACTATCGGGTCCAAGGAGGAGAACAGGAGACTGATGGAGGCACTCGATGGATATGAAGCCTGTTAGAAGAGCGCTTGTAGTAGGCAAGGGCGCCCTTGCGGATGGGAATGGGAGGATCAGGGAGCGCCTGATAGTCTCCTTATATGAGATATCGCGCAGCACGGATCTCTCTATTCTGCTATGCGATGAGGATGCTCCAGAGGCTGTGCTGTCCCTTCTTGAAGGAGAGGGGATAGTGCTTGAGCGCGAAGAGGATCTCTCCCTATTCGACAGCGCTTCCTCCTATGAGGTAGGGGATGCCGGAACCCCGTTCAGGCCCCTATCGCTGCCATGGCAGAGCGTTGCTTCGTACCTTGTGCCAGCTGGCCTTGAGAGCAGGAAGGCCCATATAGAGAGGAAGACGAATGAGACGGATATTTCGATCGATCTCGATCTCGATGGCACAGGAAAGGGCCGCATAGTAAGCGGTATAGGATTCTTCGACCATATGATGGACCAGCTGGTGCGCCACTCCAGGTGCGATATCGATGGCTTTGTGAAGGGAGACCTCGATGTGGATATGCACCATACGATCGAGGATGCCGCGATCAGCCTAGGGGAGGCATTCAGCAAAGCCCTGGGTGCTAAGAGGGGAATCGAGCGCTATGGCTTTGAAATGGTGACAATGGACGATACTGCCGCGACTGTCGCTCTCGATTTCTCAGGCAGGCCTTACCTGATCTGGGATGTCGAGTTCACTCTTCCTATGATAGGGAGCGTGCCTACCGAGCTCTTCAGGCACTTCTTCCAGTCCTTTGCAGCGTCTGCAAGATGCAATCTTTATATCTCAGCGCTCCGCGGCGGCGATTCGCACCACACAGCCGAGGCTGTATTCAAGGCCTTTGCGCGTGCAATCAGGAAGGCTGTCAGGAGGATTCCCGGCGAGACCGGGATCTCAAGCACCAAGGGGGTTCTCTGATGAAGGTGGCTGTGATCAGATACAATGCCGGAAACATACACTCAGTGACATGCGCTCTCACGCGCCTTGGAGCAGACTGGGTCGTCACAGATGACAGGAAGACGATCATGGAAGCAGACAGGGTGATCTTCCCGGGTGTCGGCGAGGCCTCAAGCGCCATGTCATATATAAGGGCAAATGGGCTGGATGGGATAATAGCATCCCTGAGAGCTCCATTCCTTGGGATATGCCTCGGGATGCAGCTCATGTGCGCATCCTCGGAGGAGGGGAATACGGAGTGCCTTTCTGTCTTTGACGGACGCACTGTGCTGTTCCCGAAGGACAGAGGGTACAAGATCCCCCATATGGGATGGAACAGCATCTCATCTCTCTCTTCCCCGCTTTTCAGGGGAATCGAGGAGGATAGCTATGTTTACTTCGTCCATTCCTTCTACGTCCCCTCCTCGCCTTGCACGATCGCTAAGTGCTCATACGATGGCATCGACTTCTCAGCAGCTCTTTCGAAGGACAATTACTTCGGAGTCCAGTTCCATCCTGAGAAGAGCGGCAGGGTCGGCGAGAGGATACTATCGAACTTCCTAGGAGACGGGATATGCTAGTGATTCCTGCTATAGACATAATCGAAGGAAAGGCCGTGAGGCTCACAAAGGGCGACTATGCAACCAAGAAGAAGTACTTCGATGACCCATTGGAGGTTGCGAGGATGGTCGAGGATGGAGGGCTTACTCATCTCCATCTCGTGGATCTCGATGGCGCAAAGGGCGGAAGGCCCATGAATCTCGCAGTTCTTGAGCGCATCGCATCGAAGACAGGGCTCCTTGTTGATTTCGGAGGCGGTATAAAATCAAAAGAGAGCCTCGAGAGCGCGCTCTCTGCAGGTGCGAACGAGGTGAGCCTTGGCTCTATAAGCTACCGCAGCCCCGAGATTGTCATCTCATGGATCGGGGAATACAGGGATAGGCTGATACTCAGCGCTGACTCAAAGGGCTCGAGGATCGCTGTCCAGGGATGGCTTGAGGATACTGATATCGATGCCGTTGACTTCATCCGCTTCTTCTCCGAGAAGGGACTGAATAAGACAGTTGCGACCGATATAGATAAGGACGGCATGCTCTCTGGTCCCTCGTTCGGGCTTTACGGGAGGATTCTCTCAATAGATGGAGTGAAGCTTATAGCCTCAGGCGGTGTTACGACCAAGGAAGACCTGGCTAGGCTTGGAGCTATGGGCGCTTATGGCGCTATTGTCGGCAAGGCATTCTATGAGGGAACTATAACCCTTGGGGAGATGAAGGAGGCTGAGGATGCTCTGTAAGAGGATAATCCCTTGTCTTGATGTCAAGGATGGAAGGACCGTGAAGGGCGTGAACTTCCTGTCGCTCAGGGATGCCGGATCGGCGGTGGAGCTTGCATCGTTTTACTCTGAGCATGGGGCCGATGAGCTTGTCTTCCTCGATATTACAGCGACTGTCGAGAAGAGGAAGACGCTAGTGAGCCTTGTGAAGGATGTCGCATCCGCTATCTCGATCCCATTCACAGTCGGTGGCGGGATAAAGAGCGAGGAGGATGTTGATATGATTCTCTCCTCGGGAGCGGATAAGGTCTCCGTGAACAGCTCTGCTGTACGCGATCCCTCTCTTATCTCAAGGCTCTCAGGAAGGTTCGGATCACAGTGCGTCGTTCTTGCTTTGGATGCGAAGTCGAACAGCGCAATGCCCTCTGGCTTTGAGACTGTGATAGATGGCGGAAGGACCAGGACCGGCCGTGACGCGCTTGAGTGGGCACGTGAGGCCAGGGAGAGAGGAGCTGGTGAGATCCTGCTTACTTCAATGGATGCTGATGGCACAAAAAACGGCTTTGCCATTGACTTAACACGGACAATAAGCATTAATATTGATATTCCTGTAATTGCTTCAGGCGGAGCAGGATGCATGGAGCACTTCGAGGAAGTGTTCCGGGAAGGGAAGGCGGATGCCGCTCTTGCTGCCTCTGTTTTCCATTTCCATGAGATAGATATTGAGAATCTCAAGCGGTATCTTTCGGATTGCGGAATACCGGTTAGGATACAGAGGTGATAGATGACAATCGATTTTGCAAAGGGAAATGGATTGGTTCCTGCTATTGTCCAGGATGCTGTGACAAGGAAGGTCCTCATGCTTGGCTATATGAACGAAGAGGCATACAGGCTTACCCTTGACAGGGGCCTTGTGACATTCTTCTCACGCTCCAGGAACAGGATCTGGACCAAGGGAGAGACAAGCGGGAACTTCCTTCAGCTGAGGGAGATTCTCTCTGACTGCGATGGCGATACGCTCCTTGTCAAGGCACTGCCTTCAGGACCTGTATGCCATACAGGCCAGGACACATGCTTCGGAGAGGAGAACCAGCCAGCGGAGCTTTCATCCCCGGAGTTCCTTTTCTATCTCGAGTCCGTGATCCGCGACAGAAGGACAAACCCGGTTGAGGGATCATACACAAACCATCTCTTCTCCAGAGGCCTTAACAAGATCGCCCAGAAGGTAGGAGAGGAGGCTGTGGAGCTTGTCATAGAGGCAAAGGACAACGACAAGGAGCTCTTCCTTGGCGAGGCTGCGGATCTCATGTACCACTTCCTAGTGCTTCTTGCGCAGAAGGATGTGAACCTCTCGGAGGTAATCGAGGTCCTTAAGGACAGGCACTCGAGGTGATTGAAGCATTCGATGGAACAATCGGATACGAAAGCGATGAAGGAGGAATCTACACAGGTTCCTCCTTTTCTGACTTCAGGATACATGACTCTGTGTTCATGTCATCAGTCTTCTCCGGCTGCAGCTTCTCAGGCGCTTCGATAAGGAACACTGTCTTCAGGAACGCAGACCTCAGCGGTGCTGATTTCTCCTCATCAAGGCTCGAGAACGTCACATTTGAGGGCTGCAGGCTGACAGGGGCCGTCTTCTCATCCTCCAGAATCATTGCATCGGCGATCAGGGGCTCTGTATGCATGTACTCGTCATTCATGCTTGCATCGGTCTCGAAGTCGGAAATCGCTGATTCCGATCTCACAGGATCGTGCTTTGACAGGGTGAAATGCAGCCAGGCATCGCTTACAATGTGCAATCTGACGCGCTCATCATTCATCTCGACGCCGCTCAGGGACCTTGCGCTTCATGAGTCCATCATAGATGGGATAATGCTCTCAGAGAATCTCCCGGAGCTCAGGGGCGCTCAGCTTGATATAACGCAGGCTGTGAGCATCGCGCGCCTTCTCGGTGCTGATGTCATCGGATGATCACTCAACGAAGCCGTAGAATACCATGAAGCCTGTAGAGAAGAAGAAATCATCGCTTGAGAACTGCGTCTCGAGGCTCTTGTAGTTCTCCTCCAGCCATTCGATGGCCCTTGCTGTCTCGACTGTCTCCTCCATCTCATGCATTGCCCTGTATTCCCTCTCGACGTATGAGAAGAGAGCATTGAAGAGGTTCCTCTTCTCCTTCCTCTTCATTCCCACAGTCGAGAGCTGCCTTCCTGCAAAGCGGATGCCTGTCAGATCTGCGTTACGCATCCAGAGATAGACCTTCCTTCCTGCTTCGTAGTCCCCTGAGTAGTCATCCCTTCTTATATATGAGAGCATCTGCCTGAAGAGACCCTGGTCATCGGGATATGCAAGCGCCATTCCATGGTCAAGCTCCCTTACATACACAATGCCTCCACTATCCATCCTCTCCACGACCTCCCTCAGCTTTGCCTCAGGATCCGATGAATCCCTGAGTATAAGCGTGAGATCGGCGAAATCGAAATGCCTAATTCCGTTCTCGGAGAGGATCAGGTCCATCTCGTCGCCGAATGAGCCATGCTCCATATTCCCCTTGTAGAATGCATTCCTCTGGTGTCCATTGCTCCCGTACCTCTCGTTTGCATCTGCGGCATCCTGCTGGCTATTGAGAAGCCCGAATACCCTTGAGATCTCAGGCCTTGTGTATTTCCTCATGTAGCTGTCGATCTCGTAGATCGCAGGGTTGAACAGAACGACGTCCTTCTTACCTGAAAGAAGCTCGTCGAATACAGGCTTCTCTATTGACTGGCATGCCTCATAATCCGATACGATCCTTTCCTTCTCCTCGGCTGACATCGGGATATCCTCATAGAAGGTATTGGAGCGGTTCCTGCTCTTGGAGAGCCTCAGCGCCTTTCCCTCCGAGTCCTTCAGACGGGAGATCGTCTTCTCCACGAGATCTTCGAAATCGAGGCTGTTGTAGAGTATTGCCTGGATGTTACGGATGCGCGCGATGTCATCAGGAAGCTCCTCAGGGAAGGAGAAGCCCTGGCAGATCACAGGGATTATGTTCTTATCCAGCCTGAAGGCCTCCGCAAGCTCCTTCCTGACCCAGTCATCGTCATTGCATCTATCCAGCGCACCGGGCGTGAGTATCAGGAGGAAGTTCATCGATCTTCTGATGTTCTCGAAGATGTGGAGGGGGAAATCCCCTTCATGGATCGACTCGATGTCGAAGAATGAATAGTACTCAAGCTCCCTAAGCCTTCCCGAGAGGCTCCTTGCCATCTCGATGGCGCTCGATCTCCTGTAGCTTATGTAGATGTCCATTCTCCCTCCTTCATGTACCTGTCAGCTTCGAAATAGCCATCGAATACCATTATGTCCCTTCCTCTTTTCCCGCATCTTGCCATGAAGACGTGGAATGGATGGCCCTTTGCTGAGACGAATGCATCTATGAACTCCCTTCCGTAGTACTTTCCAAAAAGCTCCGTATCATCCCTTGTCCTAGCAAGAACCTCGAAGCCGAAGCAATCCCTGTATAGCCTGATCAGGCTGCTGTCCATATCGACAGCGATGCATGAAAGGAGCCTTGCATCCCTTCTCACGATGTGGGCAATCGCTTTGGCGAATCCCCTGTATCGGCTGTTTGAGAAGAGCGATACCAAATGCCCATCCGGCGTGATTGAGAAGCCAGCAAGGCCATCCTCTGTGATATAGCAGCTGCTGCTCTCATAATCGTTCTCAGCCGAATGCGCGAGGAACTCACCGTTATAGAGGTTCTTTCTGTTTTCGTTGAAGATGCATCTGAATGTCCTTCCATCTGTCCTCAGAAGTCCGATCTCATTGCCTTCAAGCGCTATCCGGTCTATCTCCTCACCCCTTGCTATTTTCCTCATCCTCTCCTGAAAGCCATCGGGCAGAGGCCTTTTCTCATACCATGAAGCGCTCTTGCTGCCTTGGCTATGGCTTATACTGACTGAGCCAAGCGATGATAGGGGAATGCTCCATTCCCCGTCCTTGAGCAGTGCGCCGCCGATCCGTCCTCCGGAAGCTTCCTCGATTATTTCTATCGCAGGAACATCCAGGGCCTCGGAGGCTTCAAGCACATTTATCATTTTGTCTTCCATTCCCCGCTCCTTGATACGATGCATTCTCCGAGCCTTGATGCATATGCCTCAGCCTCATCCATCACCTGATAGTCGTACTTCTTCACATCGGCATCTTCTATGGCGATGCCCCTCTTTGCCGAGACGATCGATGCAAACTCATCCAGGCTGTCCCAGTCTGTGATATTCGCATGCATATGCCTTGCATAGTCCGTGCCATTGTCCTCCAGAGCTTCGATCTCCTTTCTCTTCGGTGGCAGGAATCCATTGCATATCATGAAGGCATTCCATCTGAAGTGCTCTGCTATCGCAAGGTTCTTCCTGGCCTCCGGATTGTAGCGCCTCCTGAATTCCCCGTCCCCTCTGATGCTCCTTGATAGCTCGAGGTCCAGCATATTGAGCTTTGAAATGATGCTCATGCAGCTATATAGGCTGCTGTTTCTCTTTGTCCTTTCCTTCTCGTACCAGCTGTGGAGCGATGCATTGCCTCTGTCCTTTGCCCTCTCATATGCATAGTCCCTGTGCCTTGCCATATTCCTGTACATGCCGTTCTCTATCACGCTCAGGCTGTATACAGCATCCTCCTCTACGCCGAATGGCATGATGCGCTCATCCGGGAAGAGAAGCATAGTGTTCTCCTTCTTCCTTACCTTCACGAGTATGTGGTAGTTCTCAAGTCCCCAGCTCCTGAAGTCTTCGGAAAGCTTTCCTGCGAAGTCTATGTTATCGAGGTCGGAGCCGAAGGCTATGATGATCATGTTCACGGCCTTCTCGTCCTTAGAGAGCGATGAGAATATGATGTCTATGCACTCATCTGAGTTGATGTCGATCCCTGAGTGGAATGAGATATCTGCAGGAAGGGGAGCAAGCGTGAGGTACTGGCTCTCAATGCCGCTTTTTCTCACGTGCTCGCAGAACCTCATGTACTTCTGGAAGCAGTGTATGTTGTTCCTGTCGCCGAAGGCATCCTTTTTTTCGATTATCGAGTACTTTGCAGCAACGTGCCTCGGCCGGCCTTCGGAATAGGAAATGAACTGCTCGCTTGAGACGGACGATGTGAATACCTGCTGAGCAGTCTTGCCGAATCCTACCATGACCTTATTGATGCTGACACCATCCTTCAGCACAGCCTTGCTGTAATCGATGTGCCTGGAGTCCATGAACCTCGTTGCTGGGAAGGATCTTATGAAATCGAGCGCTATGAGCCTGTATTTGCTGATGTAGTGGATGCATCCGTGTCCGCTTTCCTCTAGAGTAAGGAATATGGTCTCGGATGAGGGGGAACCGAATACATTGACTGAGTATGCTTCGAGCCTGTCATCGTCTTTGAATCCATCTGTTGCCTTCTCGATCATCCTGAGTATCCTCATTGAATAATCGATGTTCCTGGAATCATCTCCGGTTCCGATGACCACTGTGGTCTTCCTGCCCTTGGATATGATGCGCTCAAGGAGCCCATCATCCTTGTCGTCACAGTATGGAAAGCCCTTCATGTAGAGCTCGTTCCTCTCTTCTGCGGAGAGCCTTCCGAGGAATACGGGGTATGCATCATCGGAGGATGCTGCGATATTGCAGTTCCCGCTGCTGACACCGATGATGATCAGCCTTTTCCCAGTGTGCATTGCCTTGAATCGGGAGATGCGTTCGAATATGCGCTGGCTGAAGAGCGAAAAGAAGAACATGACCGCATTCAGGAATACAAGGGCATAGCATGTGTAGAGAGTGCATGCATAGAGCCTGCTCGCCTCTGCCAGCGCCTTTACTCCTTCGAACTCGAACTTGAGGGCGACGAGGTTCACTGTATAGCTAAGGGACAGGAAGAAGGAATCGAGGATGCTTCTGCCGCTGTAGCTGGTCCCTGCCATGAAGATGAGGAATGCAGGAATGAAAATGAATGTGAACCTGCCTTTCCTGAATGAGCGTATGTACCTGATCCTCTCCATCCTGGGTCTTATCATGCATGAATGCACTACCCTGTATATGGAGAGGAATAGCAGGAAGAGAATCATATAGATGAAGATGCTGAGCATGGCGCTATCCCCTATCAGGAAGATTCTAATATGCAGGGGATGACCATGCAAACATTCATTTCACCAGAAGCCCATGCTCAAGGAAGGAATAGTATCCTGTATTGGAGAATATCAGGTGGTCGATCACCTTGATGCCAAGTATCTCTCCGGCTCTGAGGATCCTTGATGTGACGATCTTGTCCTCATCAGATGGCGTGAGGTTGCCCGAAGGGTGGTTGTGGGCAATGGCTATCGATGCGGCTCTCTTCGAGATTGCCTCCGAGAAGATCTCGCGCGGATGGACGATCGTCTTGTTCAGAAGCCCTATAGTCACGACCTCTGTCGTAATTATCTCATGGGCGCCATTGAGGATGATCACTATAAGCTGCTCCTGCTCCCTTGTCGCGTAGTGGTGTATCTCCCTGAAGATATCATCGGGGGCTGTGACTGTGCGCCCGACCCTCCTTGTCCTTCTTCTGCCGAACTCGATCGCTGCCTGTATCGATGCGGCCTTTGCCTGTCCTATCCCCGGGACAGACTGTATCTCAGCAATCCCTAGGTCTGGATCGGTGTCAAGCTTCTCCAATAGCGCTGATGCGATCTGTTCCACTCCCGTCCTGCTGTTTCCCGATCCTATCATGAGCATAAGAAGCTCCTTGTCTGACAGGGCCTCTGCCCCGAGCCTGTCGATTCTCTCCCTTGGTCTGTCAGCCTGCGGTATTTCCATCAGGCTGATGTATTCTGGCTGTGTGCTGTATTTCATTGTACCTTATTAACGCGCTATCCTGCCTTGTTTGTGCAGATTTGTTGGATTATCATTGATTCATGCGTCGTTATAGAATCGGGGAGATAGCAAGGCTGAGCGGGCTTTCGCTCAGGACAATCAGGTATTACGAGGAGGAAGGCCTTATCAAGGCAGAGCGCACCGGGGGCGGGCAGCGCTGGTACAGGGACTCCGATCTGGTGTACCTGAAGCGCATAGTCGAGCTCAAGGACCTTGGCTTCTCGCTCCAGGAGATCAGGAGGATATTCCTGTTGAAGGAGAACGACGAGAACGGAAACAAGAGGCGCGATGAGCTATTGGCACAGTACAGGGCAAAGCTCTCCGATGCAAGATCCAGGATAGAGAAGCTCGAGAGCCATGCAAAGGAGCTTGAGTGGCACATAAAGCAGCTTGAAAGGGCAGAGGATGGCTTCACATCATGCCCCGGGCCTCTATGCGCATCATGCCTTTACAAGGACAGATGCATATTCTTCAGAGGGAACTGAGCCAGAGTCCCGTATCGTATGAGAGCCTTATGATGTCATCGGTAAGGCACTCAGGAGCATTCCTGGAGAAGAACATCACCTCATATGTGAGAAAGCCGCTGTAGTGCCTGCGGAACGCAGGAATGACCTTCTCCCATTCGATATTCCCCCATCCGGGAAGCAGGTGCAGGTCCCTCTTCCCGTCGTTGTCTGCGATGTGGGTTGCTATGATTCTGTCACCTGCCTTCTCTATGAATGAAGGGATGTCGCACCCTGCGATGTTCGCATGCCCTGTGTCGAGGCAGATTCCCATCCTTCCTCCAGCGCCATCGACTATGCCAATAAGCTCCTCTGCGGATACAGCATATCCCTCTTCCATGTTCTCGACTGCGATCCTTATATTGCTTCCGTTTGCAATAAGGTCCTCGAAGTAGCGTATATTCCCATCTACCGGCGCGTCTATCGGGTGTATGACGATGTGATCAATCCCCAGCTCGTGAGCGATCTCCATTGCATCGAGTATTTCCCTCCTGCTCTCGTCCTTCTCCTTCTCGGATAGCGCTGAGTAATGCCTAGGGTAGGGAGCATGGGACTGGAAGTAGCTGAGGCCGTATTCCTCCTTCAGCTCCAGAAGCCTTCCGATGTATGCATTCCTCTCTCTTCCGTTGAGCTCCGATGATGGATTCATCATCTCGCATAGGTTGATATCCAGGTCCCTGAAGCCATGCCTTGCATAGAGCGGTATCAGATCGACCATCTTCCTCTTTGCGCCTCCCCTTGAGAAGGCGCTGAGGTTCGTGTTTGTGGCAATGCGGCTTTCCATATACCTATCTGTTCTGCCTTGAGTATTCCTCGAGTGCTGATGCGACTTCCTTCTCCATAGTGGCAACAGCCTCATCTATGGAAAGCCCCTTCTCGGTAACGCTCCTGACCGTTGACTGGAATGAGTAGTAGATCTGGTATGCAGATGGGATCCAGACTCCTGTCACCTTAGGGTTCGATGCGCGGATCTGGTCCATCGCGACCTTGAACTCAGGATTGCCGCTTATGAATCCATTGTACTCGCTGCTGCTGAATAGCTCTGTGCTCACAGGGATGTATCCTGTGCTCTCAGCCCAGTAGAGCTGCGCCTCGGGTGATGTGAAGTACTTCAGGACCTCCTTCACTGAATCGCTGTCGGAGAATGCATAGAGCGCTCCGCCCCCGATGTTCACTCCTCCGGTTGCTTCCTCGTTGACCATTGGAACGAAGGCTGTCCCAAGCTCGAACCTGCCGTCGATCATCGAGATGAGGGTGGAGAGGTTAGAGGATGATGCAAGCATCGAAGCAGTCCTTCCTGATGCGAACTCATCTGATACTCCCGATGGGAGGTTGTTCACGAATCCTGTGTCGTAGAGAGCCTTCCACTTCTCAAGGAATGCCTTGAATGTGCCTTCCTTCCCGAAAAGAACCTGGTCAGGTGTTCCAAGATGGCCGTTCTCCTTGTCTACAAGGTACGAGAGCCCCTTCTGCGCACCTATGAATGAGCATAGCTCGTATGTGGTAGGAACGCCTGCGAATGCGTATCTTGTGACCTCTTCGCCCTTCTTCTCACCGAGGACCGGAGCGATAGCGATGAAGTCATCAAGCGTCCTCGGTGGCTCTAGGCCGAGGGAATCGAACAGAGTCCTGTTGTAATAGAAGAGAAGGGAAGAGCAGTTGAATGGCATTGCAAGGGTGCCGCGTGCTGAAGAGAGCGCCTCGAGTGCCGATGGCAGGATCCCCGATGTGTCGATTCCGAGCTCTGTCACCGAATAGAGGTAATCGGCATTCATCATATCGAGGGAGGCTGTCGCATCAAGCTGTGCGATCTCCGGAAGATCCGATACCCCTGCGGTTGCCTTTACCTTTGTAAGCACATCGTTTGCCTTTCCCTGGTAGATGGCCTCGATCTCGATGCCCTTCTCCTTTCCGATGCCATCATTGAATCTCTCGACAAGAGCATCGAAGGCTGTTCCCAGCTTTCCTGTATTCGAGTGCCATACTGTTACAGTCTGTGCTGTCTCGCTTGCTCCCGCTGCTGCAAGCACTGAGAGCGAGAGAAGCAGGGCGATGGCTGCGATTGTTCTCTTCATTTTTTTTTCTTTCTCCTAATGCATCCTTGTTTCTGATAGGGATTTCATTATCTGCTTCCTGCCGGCTGCGATCAGAGCGACAAACGGCAGTGTGATAACCATTATCGATGCAAACTGGGCGCCATATGCGCCTTCCTCTGCAAAGCCAAGCATCGTGAGCGCGATCTGTATCGTCCTCATCCTCGGCTTGTTAGTGACCAGAAGCGGCCATAGGTAGCTGTTGAAGGACCCTATGAATGCCTGGAGCGCGACTGTGATCAGAGTCGGCTTGATCATGTGCACGAGAATCGATGCTATGTACCTTATGTCCCCTGAGCCGTCTATCTGCGCTGCTGCATATATGTCCTTATCGAGCATAGCGCAGGATGAGACCATCAATAGCATCGCAGAGGCTGAGAATATGCCTGGGAGTATTATTCCCAGGTATGTGTCAAGAAGCGATAGACGCGCTATCGTCGTGTAGTTCTGGTAGAGGTTCGCATCCTGCGGGATGAATAGAGTTGAGAGGAGGATTATCAGCAATGCCTTCCTTCCTCTGAAAGCAAGATGCGAGAATGCGAATGATGCAGAGACCGATACTGCTACCCTCAGTGCCATGGATAGCACCGCTGTCAGAACGGAGTTGAGGATGTAGCGCCCGAAGAGCCTGGTAGAGAATGCCTTCCGGTAATTGGAGAATCCCAGCTTCCCAGGTAGGAAATGGGCATAGCTATCCGTGAAGTCGGAGGGAGAGAAGAAGGACATGGAGAAGGCATAGAGAAGAGGGAATGCGATCAGGATGCATAGGATGATGATCGCAATGCGCTTGATTGCTCTCATTTCCTCCTCCTTCCCGCAATAGCCATCAATGCTGCGGATGACAGTGTCATGATTACCGAGATCACGGATTCAGCTGCCCTGTTCCCGCTCTTGAAGGCCTCAAGGTAGTAGTAATACATGATTGTCTCAGTTGATCTGAACGGCCCTCCCTCGGTGAGGATCATTACAGGTGCATTGATCAGAAGCGCATCCTTTACCGATAAAAAGACTATTGCAGCGAATGCTGGCATGATCAGCGGCAGCTCTATTCTCATGAGTATCTGCGCGCCTGATGCACCATCGAGCTCAGCGGCCTCTATTATCCTCCTGTCGATCGACCTGAATGATGCGTAGAGGATCATGTAATCGAACGCGAAGTCAAGGAAGATGCCAAGAATCACGATCACGGCCATTGCGCTTACGCTGTCGGATAGCCAGCTGATCCCAAGCCCTGTGATCCTGTTGATTATGCTCACCTTCCCCCTGAAGATCTGCTTCATCGTCAGGGCAAGGGCAGAGAGCGAGAATGCAAGAGGCGAGAAGAAGACTATCTCTGATACAGGGTGCTTTCCGCTTCTTGTCAGCGCTGCAGCCGATAGCGTGATCAGAGCATTCAGCGGGACGAATACGATGGCGAATACGAATGTGTGCAATACGCTTCTGATGAAGTACTCGTTGCCAAGGATGGATGCGTAATTGCCAAGGCCTGCAAAGCCAAGGATCCTGCCGCTCTGGCTTATCTTGAGAAACGACGATGCGAAGGATCTGAGGAAGGGCAGTATGAAGAAGGTTACTGAAAGAATCAGCGCAGGCGCAAGAAACAGGTATGCTTTCAGCTCTCTTTTCATCCTCATGTCAGATAATCTAATATTTTTGATTGTGTTTTTCAATACTATTTTGGAGTTTAATTTCTTGTATTGCCAAGATATAATTGACAAATATAAAACTAACGTAAGCTTTATTGATGTAAGGTTTATCCTTCTATCTTCAGATATTTTCAGGACATATGCATCATGATTGATTTCTTGCAATGCTGAGAATCCTCTTATATAATGCGCACATGACTGCTAAGGCTTCAATCCTCATGCTTCCTGCATCAGAATCATCCAAGGGGGATCTTCTTGCCAGATAAGCAGTTGCATTAATCCATCGCATCATTTTGGCAATATGGAATCAAAGAGGAAGGGAGAGCTATCCATTCCTCTTTTTCCTTTATAGGGGGGGAAATGAAAAAAGCGCCTATTCTGCTCATGCTCGTTCTTCTTGCTTTCTCATGCAGCGAGGCTTCTTCCCTCCTCAAGGTAAGCTATCATGGAGAGGATGGGAGCGTATTTTCTCAGGAAGATGCACTCAAGGGAGCAAAGGCATCCGATAGAGCATGGGATCAGGAATGCGCATGCACTGACCATGGGGTATTCCTCTTCTGGTCAGAAGACAGGCAGAGCGCATTCGATTTCTCGAAGCCCCTTGAGAAGAGCGTCGGGCTCTATCCTGTGTTCGATGAAGAAAAGCATTCTGTGTCATTGATCGATGCTGAAGCATCCGGCTTCGGGGAGCTATCCCAGCCCCGCAATTTCACCCAGATTCTGATCGATCTGGACAATAACATGGGCATTTCGCCTCAGTATGGCAAGGCAAAGCCGCAATAAAAGCAGACCGGCCTTAATGGAGCAAAGAAATAAGTTGACAGATTGCACCAATGCCTTAGAATTTTAATTAATCTGATTTAATTAAATCGGATTAAATAATGGAGGCAGAGGTGCAGAACAACAAACTCCACAAGGCTCGCAAGCTTAAGGACTTCAGTGACGGAAAGTCATCAGTAAGGACATTGACAATGGTCCTTTCGATCATAGGAGGAATCCTATTTTGGTGGTTATTATCCACAATGCCAGGCATAGGCGTGATCCTTGCAGGTCCTCAGGATATCATCAAGAATGCCCTTCCTGAGCTGATGGACAGCGGAGAGAGCGGGGATTTCGAGAGATACCTTCTTCTCAAGCATATCTACTGGTCCTTCAGGAGAGTCCTGGGAGGATGGGCAATCGCATTCATATGCGCAATCCCGATGGCATTCCTGATGGGATGGTACAGGACATTCAGGAATATCGTGGACCCATGGATGCAGTTCTTCAGGACAATACCTCCTATCGCACTGATCCCTATGGTAATCCTCCTGATGGGAACAGGCGAGAAGTCGAAGATCTCTGTCATATTCATCACCTCGTTCCTTGTAATGACAGTGACGATCTACCAGGGCGTCAGGAATATAGACCTCACGCTTGTCAAGGCAGCATATACCTTCGGGGCTGGGGATATTGCCATCTTCCTCTCTGTCATCGTGCCTCACTCATTCCCGTTCATCCTCACGGCAGCGCGCCTCGGTGTCTCCACGGCTCTTACCACTCTTATCGCAGCTGAGATGACAGGAACGTTCTACGGACTTGGCTCGATGATACAGACGGCTCAGATCTACTTCAGGATGGATAAGGTAATGCTGGGCATCATATGCATCGGCGTAATAGGCTTCATCCTCGATAGGATCCTGCTCCTTCTTGAGAAGAAGCTGACATCATGGCAGTAAGGAGAGCTCTATGGCAGTCAAGATCAAGATAAACAACGTAAGAAAGGAATTCACCAACCATCAGGGCAATAAGACAATCGCCCTCAATGGAGTAAACCTCGATATCATGGAGAATGAGTTCGTATGCGTAGTAGGTCCATCAGGATGCGGAAAGACGACTCTCCTGAATATCCTCGCAGGCCTTGAGAAGGCAACCTCCGGAGAGGTGACGATCAATGGAGAGCCGATTGTTGGACCAGGCAATGACAGGGGAGTCATCTTCCAGCAGTATGCCCTCTTTCCATGGCTTACGGTAAGGCAGAATATCTCATACGGCCTCAGGTTCAAGCTCATCGAGGATCCTCAGACAGGAAAGCCAAGGCACCTTACAAAGGAAGAGAAGGCAGCTGCTGTTGACAAGTACATGAAGATGGTCAATCTCTATGATTTCGCCAACTCCTATCCTAAGGAGCTCTCGGGAGGAATGAAGCAGCGTGTAGCTATCGCAAGAGGATATGCGATCTCGCCTGAGGTCCTTCTGATGGATGAGCCATTCGGAGCACTCGATGCGCAGACGAGGGCACAGCTTCAGGAAGACCTGCTGATGACATGGGAGAACGAGAAGAAGACATGCTTCTTCATCACGCATGACGTTGAGGAGGCTGTACTGCTCGCGACAAGGGTAGTCGTGATGAGCGCACGCCCTGGAAGAGTGAAGGATATAATAGACATCGATCTGCCATATCCTAGGAATCAGGCGACAAAGCTCCTTCCTGAGTTCAATGAGCTCAAGAACAAGATCTGGGGCAATGTTTATCAGGAATACCTGGAAGTTCAGAAATAATGATAAGAATAGGGATAGTCGGCATCGGAGCGACTGTATCGATAGCTCATTTCCATGCGCTAGGATACCTTTCCGATCCCCGGTGCCGCATTGCTGCTGTTTATGATATCAATACCGAGGGCGCCCATAGGTTCGTAAAGGACCATGGCCTTGATGCGATCGTCGCATCGAGCTTCGATGAGATGCTCGATAACGTGGATGCTGTATCGGTATGCACTCCCAATGCGTTCCATTACTGCTATGCATCGGAGGCCCTGAAGAAGGGAAAGCATGTGCTTGTTGAGAAGCCTATGGCAACCAGCATAGGAGAATGCTCGTCCCTCAATGACGAGGCAGCGTCTGCCTGCGCAAGAAGCTCAATAGGGCTTGTATACAGGTTCGCATCTCCCGTTGCGAAGGCAAGACGCATCATCGAGGAGAACTTCTCGGAAATCTATACTGTATCCGGATGGTTCGGCGGCAAGAGGCTTGCAGACCCTTCGGTCCCTTTTGAATGGAGAATGGACAGGGCAAAGTCAGGAACAGGCGCATTCGGTGATTTCATGAGCCATCTGATCGATATGGCCTCATTCATCACAGGCTGCAGGATAGACACAGTCTCTGCTTTCTCAAGCACGTTCATCAAGGAGAGAAGCGTTCCTGGCGGGATGAGGGCTGTAGAGAACGATGATGCTACGGTCCTGAATGCCAGATCCGGCGGGACGCTGATGCAGTTCACCGTCAGCAGGGTCGGAATGGATGACGTGATGATGATAGTCACAGGGGATGGCGGAATGCTGCAGCTGTCACTGCGCGGCAATGGCTCGATCGTCTACTGGCCCAAGGCGAAGGATGGTGCATACAGCGGCAGGATGGAGAGCATCGCAATAGATGGCGAGAGCAATATGGAGGCATGGTTCAAGGGCGAGATGCCTGCATTCCTTGACCTTATAGAAGGCAAGGAGAGTACAGCTGCCTCCATTGAGGAAGGCTACTACGTCGAGAAGGTCATAGAGGCCGGAGCAAGATCGATCCAGTCAGGGAAGGAAGAGCGCGTATGAGGATATCGTTCCATACCAACGCATTCGTCTGGGCAGGATTGAACGACGCTGAGGAGATTTTCCGCTTTGCAGAGGAGAAGGGATTCACAGCTGTGGAGCTAGGCCCCGGGATTGAGCTTGACCATAAGCTCTTCTCAAGGCTCACGCAGCGCATGCCTGTCTCTGCGATGATCTACTGCAGGAACTTCATAGACGATGACAGCGCCCTGGCAGAGAAGGAGAGGAAGGAACTCTATAGGAGGATGGAATTCGCTTCCTCGATAGGGTGCGGCAAGATGATCATGAGCACCGGAATAAGCAGGAGCCTCTCGCTTCCTCCAGAGGGAGGGTGCGATCCTGTAAGGTCCCTCGATAAGGTGCTTCCGTTCCTTGATGAGGCTGTAGCTAAGGCCGAGAAGCTCGGTATCTCGCTTCTGATGGAGAACTGCCCCATGTACAGGAACATAGCAACATCCCCGTACATGTGGCGAAGGATCTTCTCAGAGATAGACAGCCCTGCGCTTGGGCTATGCTACGATCCCTCTCACTTTGTCTGGCAGATGATCGATGTGTACCATCCTGTTGCCGAGTTCAGGGACAGGATAAGGCACATTCACGTGAAGAACACTGTGATCAGGCGCGATAAGCTTGATGATGTAGGGATACTGCATAATACAGCGAAGGACAGGGGCTTCGAGGAGAACCAATGGTGGTATCACTCGCTTCTCGACGAGGGCGAGATAGACTGGAGAAGGATGCTTTCTGCTTTCATGCCGGATCTTCCGGATCTGAGCTTCGAGATGGAGGATTACCGATATCAGAAGAGCGTGGATGATGTGAAGAAGGGCCTTGGAAAGCAGATCGAGTATATAAGGAGAATAATGCCATAAGGCATAAAAAAGGAGAAGAAAAATGGGAAAGATGAGAAGGATCACAGCAGTTCTTCTTATTGCTCTGCTTGCTTCAGCTGCACTCTTTGCAAATGGTGCTGAGGAAAGCATGGCTGTTAAGAAAGACTCAGTCAACGTCATTTATCATCCGACTGTAGGTGGCTCTACGACTATCGCTACAGCTATCAACAAGGGTTACTTCGATGAGGAGAATCTTGATGTAAAGCTTCAGATGTACACATCAGGACCACCAGAGATCGCAGCTATGGTAGCTGGACAGGCAGATTTCGGATTCATCGGAAGCGGTGCGGCATGGCTTGCTTTCAGCGGTCAGGTTGATATCGTCGCTCTCGATAACATGGCTCTTACAGAGGAAATCCTTGCACGCGCAGGCAGGGGTATCGAGAAGATCGAGGATCTCAAGGGCAAGACAATCGCTGTACAGGAAGGCGCTGCTGGATACACTCTCCTCCAGGTTGCTCTCAACAATGCTGGAATCAAGATGAACGAGGTAAAGATCCTCAACATCAGCAACGACAACATTCCATCCACATACAACGATAGCTCCATCGATGCATGGGCAGGCTGGAAGCCATCCACAACAAGCCTCAAGACAGCTCTTGGCGAGGGTGGATACACTCTTCTTGCAAACAATGCATCCTATCCTGATTATGCATTCCCATCAACATGGGTAGCTAACAAGGATTTCATCAGGAAGAACCCTGAGATCACAGAGAGATTCCTGAGAGCAATCACAAAGGCTGAGGCTTACCGCTCTGCTCATCCAGAGGAAGCATGCGCATTCGCATCGACATATGCTCAGCAGCCTACAAACGATCTCACAGCTCAGCTGCCAGACGTTCTCTTCCCATCGGCAGAGACACTGACAGAGCTTTACAAGACCGGCGGTTTCAAGGCTATGCTCGCAAACCTCAAGTCCGTACAGAGCTCGAAGGTCACCGGATCGCTCACAATAGATGATGTTTGCCAGGACAAGTACGTTCTCGCCATCATCGATAGCATCTGATAGTATGATTGCGGCCCTTCGTCAGCGGAGGGCCGTTTGAAGAAGATTATGGCAAACCCAAGGAATCTGTCAGAAGTATCGATGGAGAACAGGAGGGACATAAAGTCCATAGCATTCCTCAGCAAGAGCACGAACAGGACTGCTATAGCTAGGATAACAGGTCTTTCCTTCCCTGTCGTTACGAAGAATATCAATGAGCTGATAGCGCTAGGCTTTCTCCGAGAGAATAGCACTCCTCAGAAGAGGAAGGGCTCGGGGAGGATTGCCGCTGAGATAGAGGTCAATCCAGACTACGGCTGGTCCATCGGCTTCGAGCTTGGGCCATATAGGATAATGGTTACAGTCATGGATGCCGCAGGCAAGGAGGAGGAGAGCCTCGTCCTTTCCAACGGGATCCCTGAGCGTTACGAGGATCTGCTGTGCCTTCTTTCCTCCTTCATCGGAACAGAGAGATCGAAGAGGAAGGGAAGGCTTCTGGGAGTAGGGATTTCCTCTCCTGGATGCAATGAGGAAATGCCGGGATGCCTTTACAGGTTCGATTACCCTGACTGGGATGGGCACGATATAGAGCGCGATCTTTCAAAAGCATCAGGCGTTCCTGTGCTTCTGATGAATAATGTATCGGCTATGGCGCTCTACTACAATCTCACCAATGACCTTGAGGATGGCCACTATGCGTTCTTCTTCGCATACAGGGGGATTGCCTCCGTTGAGTTCGATCATTTCAGCAATGGGCTTGGGAACAGGATCAACAGATCCGGCCAGGTAGGGCATATGGTTATGGAGCTTGGTGGGGATGCATGCCCATCATGCGGCAACCACGGATGCCTTGAGAGCATAAGCAGCGAGCCTGCTATATACGGAAAATGCCTTGATTGGCTCAGGAAGAACGGAGAGGGCACTGAGGGTGTGTCATTCGAGGATATCCTTGAGAGAAGGAAGAAGGACAAGAGATGCTTCAAGGAGGTCTTCGACCGTGCATTTATCTTCCTTGGAGTGGCAATAGCGAACATACAGAACTACTGCCATGTCAGGAAGATGGTAATTTCCTCCCGCATAATACAGGATGACGAGGACTTCGGCTTCATTGAGGAGGTCGTAAGGGACAACCTCCTTGCTGCGAAGTACATCAGGATGGAATTCGTAAGGGAGGGCCATGATCTTTATTACGGATCCAGGTCCGCAGCGTTCTGCTTCCTCTACGACCAGTATGTCGGGATAGGGGAAAGGCTGCTCTAGGTGGTTGAAAAGCCTTTTGCAAACTGAGATAATCTCCGTTATGCCTAAAAACGCAATCGCTCACGCAGGAGCAATGCTCTGCATTCTCTTCTGGGGTACATCCTTCATATCATCGAAGATCGTCCTTGAGTCACTTAGCCCTGTCTCTGTTATGTTCCTGAGGGCAGCGTTATGCATTGCATTCCTTTTTGCCATCCATCCCCGTACATACCGCATGGAGAGAAAGAGGGATGAGCTATGGGTCGTGCTTGCCGCGCTGCTTGGAGTCTTCTCCTACCAGATGCTTGAGAACAATGCGCTTACGATGACCTATTCATCGAATGTGTGTGTGATCGCCTCCACAGCCCCATGCTTCACGGTCCTCCTTGCAAGGGCCTTTGACAGAAGCATGAGGATACGATGGACGTTCTTCCTTGGCTTTGCGATTTCCATTGCGGGGATATACCTTATATCATTTGGGTCAGGCGCTGTCCATTTATCACTGAAGGGAGACCTTCTTGCGCTTGCAGCGGCTGTTTCCTGGGGAGGCTACTCTGTAGTGATGAAGAGGCTCTCGACATTCGGAATCGACAATACAGCGCTTACAAGGAGGATATTCGAGTACGCTCTTCTGATGATCCTTCCCTTTGAGGTCGCTGGCTTCTCGAGCTCTGAGCTCAAGGCCCTCACGGATCCAGTCGTGCTCCTGAATATCATATTCCTCGGAGCCTTCTGCTCAGCATTCTGCTTCGGTGTATGGAATTATGCAATAAGGAAGATCGGAGCAGTGGAGAGCTCTGTTTACATCTACCTAAGCCCTTCCGTCACTCTTGTCTTCTCATTCCTTGTGCTAGGTGAGCCTGTTACGGCTCTATCCGTGCTGGGAGTGGCTCTGACAGTGATAGGCCTCCTTGCTTCCGATAAGGATGTTATGGATGGATTGAGGAACTTGATTTCTAGACGCTGTAGCTAATACATGAGATAATGGAATAAAGGAGGATGGGTATGAAACCTACACTTGTTGTAATGGCTGCCGGGATGGGCTCCAGGTATGGCGGGGTAAAGCAGATCGATTCAGTCGGGCTCCATGGGGAGACGCTCCTGGACTTCGGGGTATATGATGCATTCCAGAATGGATACGGGAAGGTCGTATTCATAATCAGGAAGGATATAGAGAGCGATTTCAGGGAGAGGCTCTTTGACAGGATCGCAAGGAACGTCGATGCAGAGTACGTGTTCCAGGAGAAGACAAGCCTTCTTTCCGATAAGGAGATCGAGCTATCTTCAGGAAGGGCAAAGCCATGGGGCACTATACACTGCATACTCTGCGCAGAGAAGAGCGTCAAGACTCCTTTCACTGTCATCAATGCAGATGACTACTATGGCAGGTCTGCATACCAGACAATGGGGTCATACCTTTCAGGCCTCGATAACGATTCATCGGCGCATGCGATGGTCGGCTTTGTGCTGAAGAATACGATGAGCCTGTCAGGATCGGTAACAAGGGCAATATGCAAGGAGAAGAACGGCATACTCGAGTCGATGGTGGAGAACCACAAGATCGAGTACGTAGGCGATAGGATCATCACGCATCTTCCTGAGGGCGATGCGGAGCTTACAGGAAACGAGCTTGTCTCCATGAACTTCTTCGGATTCACTCCGAAGGCATTCGATAGCTTCAACGAGTACTGGGAGGACTTCAAGAGGGAATCCATCACAGACCCGAAGAAGGAGTGCCTTCTGCCAAATGGCGTAAGCGCTATGGTTGAGAGCGGAAAGGGCTCGATCAGGGTCCTCTCAAGCGATGACAAGTGGTTCGGCATGACATATCCAGAGGACAAGCAGACAGTAATGGATGAGCTGAGGAAGAAGATCGAGTCCGGATACTATCCCGATAAGCTCTGGCAGAACTAGCGCTGAGTCACATCATTGCTTTCAGCGACCTTCTCTATAGGAGTATAGCCTTCCCCTAGTACATGGACCGTTTCCTGTATGATGAGGAAGGCTTTGCTATCCGTCTCCTTCACGAACCGCGTCAGCCTTGAGATATCCTGATTCGGGATCACTGTCATGAGCATGGGCCTTGCCTCATTGGTGAAGAGCCCCTTCGCATTCACTATCGTCCCGCCTCTGTCGAGGCTCTCTGTCACATACTTTCCTATTGCGTCGAGATTGTCTGATATTATGTATACGGTCTTTGCGTACCCTGTTCCCATAGAGAGCACGACCCTGTTGATCGCCAGAGCCGTTATGTATGAGCAGATGACTGCATAGAGCGCGCTTTCTATCCCGAATGTGAAGGCAGAAGCCGCTATTATGATGCCATCGACGATAAAGAGAGCATTCCCTACCGACAGCCCTGTGTATCTGGCAAGGATCTGCGCAATGATATCGGTTCCGCCTGTGTTTGAGCCTGATCTGATCACAAGTCCAAGGCCCGCTCCTGCAAGCACTCCTCCGAAAAGAACCGATAGCAGCGTGGAGATATCGCGGCTGTAATCGAGTATGCCATTGCTTCCTAGGACAAGAGTCCAGAGTGATGTGAAAAGCGAGAGCAGCACAGACCCTATGAGGCTCATGATGCCATACTGGCTCCCGAAGAGCCTGAGGCCTATGAGGAACACGGGAATCGACAGCATCAGCATGCCAAGGCCAACATCGAGCCCGAATGCGTAGTGCATGATCGTTGAGATTCCCGAGACGCCTCCTGGGGCTATCCTTGCAGGAGCCTCGAACAGGGCTATTCCAAGGGATGCGATAGCCGAGCCAGCTGCCATCTGCAGCAGGTCGATGATCATGTGCTTTCTCATATCTTATCCGGAAGCTCCTCCTCATCCTCCCCAAGTGCAGAGAGTATCCTTTCTATATCGTCGTCGATTATTATGCTTTCCCTTGCCTTAGGGTTCAGGAAGCCTTCCTTGACTGCATTGTCCATGAGGGCTGCTGCATGGTCCCAGAAGCCGCGTGCATTCAGGAGAGCGGCTCTCTTCCTATGTATCTTGAGCTGCTTCCAGGCAAGGATCTCGAAGATCTCATCGAATGTCCCCAGTCCTCCGGGCAGGGCTATGAATGCATCTGCCAGGTCGTACATCGTCTTCTTCCTCGAGTGCATGTCCTCTGTGATGATCAGCTTCGTCTCTATATCCTCGATTCTCACCGATGGCTTGTCCATTGCCTTCGGAAGCACTCCGATGACAGTTCCTCCGCATTTCCTGCACTCTGCAGCAACTGCTCCCATCAGTCCCTTGCATCCACCTCCGTATACGAGCGTGATGCCCCTCTCTGCCAGCGCTCTCCCGAGCTCCTCCGCCTTCTTCCTGTACTCCTCGCACGAGCCGTATGAGGAGCCGCAGAAAACAGCTATCGATGTAATCCTTCCCATGCATATATGGTAATGGAAAAATCCAAATAAACCAATTGTCTTGCGGTAGTTGTGCTCTTGGTAGTATTATTGGTATAAGCAAATCCATATACGGAGAATTACAATGCATAGAATTAAGAAGACCCTTATTGTACTTGTTGCTTTAATGATGATTCTGTCTCCTCTCTCTGCAAAGAAGATGAATGTCTCATGGGAATGGCTTCTCGACGACCCGGATGTGACTGCATACCGCTACCAGCTCGATAGCCTCAGCGATGATGGCTGGACAGTAGTGGATGCATATACAAATGAATACAATGCTGAAGGCCTTGATGCCTCTGTGGACCATACTCTCTATCTCCAGCGCACATACGATGGCATCAACTGGTCAGAGACAGCATCATCTACAGCTGAGGCTTACATCGAAGAGCCTGCAGAGCCTGTTGCTGAGGCGCCTGTCATTGAGGAAGCTCCAGCAGAGGAAGCTGTAGCTGAACCAGCAACAGAAGAACCAGCAGCAGAAGAGCCAGCTGCAGAAGAGCCAGCTGCAGAAGAGCCAGCTGCAGAAGAGCCAGCTGCAGAAGAGCCAGCTGCAGAAGAGCCAGCTGCTGAGGAACCGGTACCAGCCGAAGCTGAGGCTATTCCTTCCCCAGAGCCTGTAGCAGAGATCAAGGTTGAGGAAGTGAAGCCTGTAAAGGCAAAGAACCCATCAAGGTTCCAGTTCTCCCTTCTTGTGAAGACAGGCGTCGCTGATACATTCGACAGCTCGTTCAGGTTCGATCCTGCATTCAGGCCAGGCATCGGAATCGGCTTCGATTTCAACAATGTGATAACGATCGGAAAGAACTTCGGCCTCGGTCTCAGAGCCGATGTGACAGGAAACCTGATCCCTAAGAATGGATGGTCATCGTTCTCAGGCGCAGGCGACTACTTCAATATCATGAAGTACAACAAGGACCTGAGCGCAGATCTCAAGCTCACGATGAACATCGCAGCTGGTCCTGCTGACATCTATCTTGGCGGCGGTGCCGGATACTCAGTATTCAACCAGCCAGGATCGACAGGATCTGAGGGATACACTCTCGCTTCGTATTCGGTATTCGGAATCCCTCTCTCATCGGCATGGTATGCAACAGGAGTCGCTGGACTCCGCTTCCACATGGGAAAGGTATTCTCTCTCGGCCTCGAGGCGAACTACCGTTACCTCCTGCCTTCCAAGACTCATCTTGGATCTGCCGATCTCGTATTCGGATTCACATTCTGATTCCTTTGAATATCATTCCAGGACTGCAGCGATGCAGTCCTTTTTTCTTCAGTGGATGGAGTATTCCAGCAGAAACTGCAAGGAGATGCATGCTATTGAAAAGCAGAAAACCGTATGGGCCTTTTTCGTCCCATTGCGTTTGCAGCCTGGGCGGAAGCCATGTAAGACGAATGAAAGAAGCGTGCGTATGTCCCTTCAGGGTTTTTTCTCCTTATGCTTCAGATAGCCTTGCCTCTAGCAGGAGTATTGATTTTTTTCTTGATTCAGCGGCTTTTCTTCGGCTATTATGGAGTTGTAGTTAAAATCAGACGAGGTTTACTATGTATCTGGAACGGCATATCTCTGAATATATTTCACGCATGAGAAAGCAGTATAAGGTTTTGTTGCTTACCGGCCCGCGACAGGTAGGCAAAACGACTATGCTCCAGCATATGTACTCAGGTGCCTATGGATATGTTGTCCTTGATGATTACCTTGAACTGGAAACTGCGAAAGACGATCCTGCGCTTTTTTTCAGAAACAACAGACTGCCGCTTATCATCGATGAGGTTCAGAGAGCTCCGGAACTGTTCTTGGAGATCAAGCATATAGTCGATGAAATCGAGCTCAAGGGAGAGGTGATTCTGACAGGTTCCCAGTCATACAGACTGCTTTCCAATGTTTCTGATTCCCTTGCAGGCAGAGTCTGCGTAATCGATATGTCCTCTCTTTCAATGAGAGAAATACAGCATATTCGCTTCAATGTCCCGTTTATACCTACAGAAGAGTACATTGATAAGAGAAGCAGAAGCATCAATAGAGCAGATGATATCTGGTACCATATCCATAGAGGGAGCATGCCCGAGCTGATTGATAATGAAATAGAGTGGGAACCTTATTACCGTTCGTATGTCAGAACATATCTGGAACGCGATGTTGCGGAACTGATCAACACAAGGAACCTTCTGAGATTCTCCTCATTCATGCGATGCCTGGCGGCAAGGACAGGTGAGCTTATCAATTATTCTGCATTGGCCAGTGATATCGGTGTGAGTGTAAAGACAGTTCAGGAATGGACAAGAATACTTGAGTCTTCCGGGATAATACGGCTTCTCAGGCCATATGAGAAGAGCATTTCAAACAGGAGCATCAAGACGCCCAAGGTCTATTTCATGGATACGGGCCTCGTTTGCTACCTTGTCGGATGGAGCAGCAGGACAGTGGCAATGAATGGTGCCATGAGTGGATCGCTGTTTGAGACATTCTGCATCAGTGAGATAATCAAATCATATTATAATGCAGGATTCGATACTCAAAGACTCTATTTCTACCGTGACAGGGATCAGAGGGAGATCGATATGATCATAGAGAATGATGGAATCATATATCCCATTGAAATAAAGAGAACAGGAAAACCATCCTCTGATATGGCAAGGCATTTCAGTGTATTTCATGATAGAGGAATGGGCTGCATCCTGTGCCAGTGCGAAAAACCATACTATCTGAAGGATGATGTCATTGCCTTGCCAATAGAGTATATCTGAAGATTACCGCTTATGTTCATGCATCCGGAAAACACATCAGGAAGCAAGCAGGTTCTGCTTATTGCAGGGAAAGGAGTGCAGCAGGATCCTGCAGTATCCCGGAAGGCCATGAGCAGCTGAAAACCGGATGGTGCTTTTTCATTTGCCCTTGTTGCCTTATTATTCCATAATCGATATAGGAGAATCTATGGAAAGAGCAGATGAAGGCCTGGCGTACATGCTCCGCTATGAGAATGTTGCCTGGTATGATAACGGGAGCGTCAGGGTTCTCGATAGAAGGATCTATCCGCAGAGGATCGAGTTCGTCGAGTGCTTCACAAGCGATGAGGTTGCATCCGCGATCAAGGACATGGTCACGCAGTCCACTGGTCCTTACACGCTTGCTCCTATGGGCATGGCCCTTGCTGCATGGGAGTGCCGCAGCCTGGATAGAAGCGGCCAGCTTGAGCATCTTAGGAAGGCATCATACACGATATCCCACTCACGCCCGACTACTGCCAAGAGGATGGAGATGCTTACAGAGAGCTGCATCCCAGTGGCCATGAAGGCCCTTGATGAGGGAAAGAGGGCAGATGAGGCAATCAGGGACCATGTCGTGAGGATGAACAATGAGCGCTATCTTAGAGTGAAGGAAGCTGCGAAGGTGCTTGTCGACAGGTTCCCTGATAACGGCACAGTCATGACACAGTGCTATGCTGAGACAATCCTCGGGATGATGCTCCTTGTCTGCAGGGAGAGGGGAAAGACGATAAGGCTCTTCTGCCCAGAGACCCGTCCTTACTTCCAGGGTGCAAGATTCACAGCAACGGTTGCAAGCCAGATGGGCTTCGATACAACTGTCATTACCGATAATATGCCTGCCTTCGTGATGGCGAATGAGCATGTCGATGTCTTTACATGCGCAGCTGATGCCATCAGCGTCGATGGATATGTCTTCAACAAGGTAGGTACGAGCCAGATAGCGATATGCGCGAAGCACTTCGGGATTCCCGTGTATGTGTCCGGGGCCCCTGATAAAGCCCATCCTACGCACGATACAGTCAGAATCGAGATGCGCGATCCTGATTTCTCCCTGCAGGCAATGGGTGTGAGGACCGCGGCTCCCGGCGTCAAGGGCTATTACCCTGCATTCGATATGACGCCTCCATCGCTGATCACTGGCATCGCAACAGATAAGGGAATGCTCAGCCCCTTCGAGCTAGAATCCTACTTTGCAGACGGAAAGCCTTACCAGCTTACTGTCTGATTGCTATATTTATTTCCATGAAGAAAGTAAAAGCATTCATCCTGATTGCAGTGCTTGCAGCGGCAGCAGTGCTTGCTGCAGGCAGCTTCGATCTCTCTGAGAAGAGGGATTACAGGGATTTCATTGAGAGCGTCGAAGCAGGAGACGTTGAGAAGGCAAGGATCTCCGAAGAGAGCATAAGGTACACATTGAAGGGAGAGAAGGGCTGGTATTCGACAGTGAATCCATCCTCTCCAGCGCTTACTGAGAGCCTTCTTCTCTCAGGAGTGGATGTGGGCTTTGAGTCTGATTCCCTTGGGAGTGCTCTCGATGATGCATTCAATATACTGTTTCTCGCAATCGTCGCATTCGGTCTCTATAAGCTTGCCTCGTGGTACTTCAGCACCTTCAGGATAGTGAGGCATACAGGTGTGTCATTCTCGGACATAGCGGGAATGGACAATCTCAAGGAGGAGATGTCGTATGCTGTGTCTGTTCTGAGAAACAGGGGAGAAGGAAACGTAAGGAGCATAAGGGGAATAATACTCGAGGGCCCTCCAGGGAACGGAAAGACGCTCTTTGCCAAGGCCCTTGCCCAGGAGTGCGGCGTGAACTTCATCGCAACGCGTGGCGCGGATTTCCAGGGTGCCCTGATGGGGCT
>JAXFQZ010000105.1:0-7127 GCA_034178685.1 Candidatus Ornithospirochaeta sp.
GCGGTATCGAGGCTATCGATTGCCTATCTGACTCACAATGAACAGGTGCTCTCTGCAATAGATGAGACATCGTTTCTCTCATCGCTCTTCGAAGGCAGCCTCGGGAGTATTGCAGTCAACAGCGAGGTAAGCTTCAAACTAGACAGCATACCCTCCGGCAGATGGATAGCGTTCGATCCCGACGCCTGCTCCTTCCTTGTCGCAAGGGACGGGGACGAGGCATCGTTCTCCCTCTACCCGGGAGCTTACAGGTATGCATGCTTTGATAGAAGGCTTCTTCTGGAGATTGCTGTGGACAACGATAGGGTACATTCAAGGATAAAGCCGCTTTACCTCTGGTATTGAGGGTTTTCCAAAACAGGATTAGACTCTTTGCCATGGAATCACTGAGAGAGTTATACAGGATCGGATATGGCCCTTCATCATCGCATACGATGGGCCCCAGAAGCGCATCGGAGAGGTTTCTGAAGGAGCATCCGGGGATCAGGAAGGCAAAGGCCGAGCTTTTCGGATCCCTTGCGGCTACAGGCAAGGGCCACCTGACAGACCAGGCTATAAGGGATGTCTTCAGGAACGCAGGCGTTGAGCTTGAGCTATTATGGCACCCAGAGGAATTCAAGCCATTCCATCCCAATGCTCTATCACTGAAGAGCCTCGATCCGGAAATGGAAGAGGAGGTCTTCTACTCAGTAGGCGGAGGCAAGGTAATAAAGGAAGGCGAGAGGGATGAGGTGGATTCGGATGTGTATCCGGAGAGCCTTGTCGGGAATATGAGCAGGCTTCTTGGATTCGCGAACAGCGAAGGCATGCAGCTCTGGGAGGTCGCGATCCACTTCGAGGGACAGTCCATCTTCTCATATGCAGAGGAGGTCTGGAGCGTGATGAAGGATGCAATCAGGAGGGGAATAGAGAACGAAGGAGTCCTCCCAGGCGGCCTGAAGCTCCAGAGAAAGGCCTGCCAGGCCTATGCCAAGGCAAGGGATTTCACAGGCCCTCTGGGAAACACAGCCCTTGCTTTCTCCTATTCCCTTGCTGTCTCCGAGGAGAATGCAGGAGGCGGCAGGATAGTCACAGCTCCTACATGCGGAAGCTGCGGAGTGCTTCCGGGAGTGCTTTACTTCCTTATGGAGGAGTACAAGGTGCCTGAGGCAAGGATCATAAGGGCGCTCCTTACCGCAGGCATGGTAGGGAACATCGTAAAGGCAAATGGCTCGATCTCAGGAGCAGAGGTAGGCTGCCAGGGAGAGGTAGGAGTTGCATGCGCTATGGCAGGAGCCGCGGCTGCACAGATCCTGGGAGGGACGATATACCAGATAGAGTATGCTGCTGAGATGGGGCTTGAGCACCATCTGGGGCTTACATGCGATCCCCTGATGGGACTTGTGCAGATCCCCTGCATAGAGAGAAATGCAATGGCATGCATGAGGGCCGTGGACCATGCATCCTATGCGATCATGGGAGATGGAAGGCATAAGATATCATTCGATGATGTTGTTGAGGTGATGATGGAGACCGGTCATGCGCTCCCTTCCCTTTACAGGGAGACAAGCATGGGAGGCCTGGCAAGGATCCACGAGCTCTGATTGCTCTATCGGAAAGGAAGAAGCCACCGCTGCGGTGGCTTCTCTCTTGTCTGTTACTTTACGACTATGTTCACGAGCTTTCCAGGAACGTAGATCTCCTTGACGATCGTCTTGCCGTCGATCCATGTCCTGATCTTGGCGTCGTCCTTGGCCTTTGCGAGGATCTCATCCTTAGGAGCATCCTTCGCAACCTGCAGCCTGGACCTGAGCTTTCCGTTGACCTGTACGACTACCTCGATCTCGTCATCGAGCGTCTTGGCCTCATCGTAGCCTGGCCACTCTGCCTTTGCTACCGATGGCTCATGGCCGAGCATCGACCAGAGCTCCTCAGCAAGGTGAGGGGTATATGGGGAGAGAAGCAGAGTGAGGATCTCAAGAGCCGCCTTAGGAACGACTTCAAGCTTATTGAGCTCATTGACGAATACCATCATCTGGCTGATAGCTGTATTGAAGGAGAGGGAAGCTGTATCCTCAGTGACCTTCTTTATAGTCTTATGCATCAGCTTGTCGATATCCTTCTGGAGCTCCATGTCCTCGATTCTCTTCTCTGTTGCGATTCTCCAGATCCTGTCAAGGAAGCGGTATACGCCAATAAAGCCATTGGTTGCCCAAGGCTTCGATTCCTTTAATGGTCCCATGAACATCTCATACATCCTGACGGAGTCAGCACCGTAGTCGCGGATGAAGTCATCAGGGTTGATGACGTTCTTGAGCGACTTGGACATCTTTGCGATCACCTGTGTCAGCTCCTCGCCTGTCTCCTTGTCGACGTATGTCCCGTCTTCCTTCTGCTCTACCATGTCAGCAGGTACGAGGACCTTGTTCTTCCTCTGGTAGGCAAAGGATGTGATCATGCCCTGGTTGACGAGCCTCTGGAATGGCTCAGGTGTGGACACAAGCCCGAGATCGAAGAGAACGCGGTGCCAGAAGCGCGCATAGAGAAGGTGCAGGACAGCATGCTCTGCTCCTCCTACGTAGAGATCGACTGGCATCCAGTACTTCTCCTTCTCAGGATCCACGAATCTCTCTGTGTTCTTAGGATCTATGTACCTGAGATAGTACCAGCATGAGCCTGCCCACTGAGGCATTGTGTTCGTCTCCCTCTTTGCGTCTGCTCCGCATACAGGGCACTTCGTGTTGACCCACTCGGGAACATTCACAAGAGGCGATTCGCCTGTGCCTGATGGCTCGTAGTGCGATACCTCAGGAAGCCTGAGCGGAAGCTGGTCCTCGGGAACGGGCACGGTTCCGCAGTGAGGGCAGTGGATCAGAGGGATCGGCTCTCCCCAGTATCTCTGCCTGGAGAATACCCAGTCCCTGAGCTTGTAGTTGACTGCCTTGTGCCCTAGTCCGTTCTTCTCGAGGAACTCGAGCATCTTATTGATAGCATCCTGCTTATTAAGCCCATCGAGCCATTCGGAGTTCACATGCTCTCCGTCCTCTGTCCATGCCTGGGTCTGCACGTCCACCTTGCTCTTCAGGACCTCGATGATAGGAAGGCCGAACTTCTTTGCGAACTCCCAGTCCCTGTCATCATGGGCAGGAACAGCCATGATTGCGCCTGTTCCGTAGGAAATAAGGACATAGTCCGCAATCCAGATAGGAATCTTCTTCCCATTGACAGGGTTGATTGCATATGAGCCTGAGAATACGCCTGTCTTGTCCTTGGCAAGGTCGGTCCTCTCGAGATCGGACTTGTGCTTTGTCTTATCGAGATAATCCTCGACAGCTGCCTTCTGCTCAGGAGTGGTGAGCTTTGAGACAAGTGGATGCTCCGGAGCGATTACCATGTAAGTAGCGCCGAAGAGCGTATCGCACCTTGTTGTGTATACCTCGAGCTTGTCCTCCGAGTTCTCGATCTGGAAGAATACAGCGGCTCCTTCCGATCTTCCGATCCAGTTGCGCTGCATTGTCTTGACCGACTCAGGCCAGTCAAGGTCATCAAGTCCCTCCAGAAGCTTATCTGCATAGGCTGTGATCCTCAGGATCCACTGCCTTATGTTCTTCTTCTCGACCTTAGAGCCGCAACGCTCGCACATTCCGTCCTTGACTTCCTCGTTTGCGAGTCCTGTCTTGCATGAAGGGCACCAGTTGATCGGAGTGCTTGCCTCGTATGCAAGACCCTTCTTGTACAGCTGCTCGAAGATCCACTGTGTCCAGTGGTAGTATGTGTCATCGCATGTCGAGACCTCTCTGTCCCAGTCATAGGAGAATCCGAGGCTCTTGATCTGGCGGCGGAAGTTGGCGATGTTCTTCTGTGTCGTCACATATGGGTGGGTTCCTGTCTTTATCGCATAGTTCTCTGCAGGAAGGCCGAATGAATCGAAGCCCATCGGATGGAGGACGTTGTATCCGTTCATCCTCAGGAACCTTGAGTAGATGTCTGTTGCTGTATAGCCCTCAGGATGGCCTACATGAAGTCCTGCTCCCGATGGATAGGGGAACATGTCGAGAACATAGACTCTCTTGTCCTCTGGTACGGATGGATCCTCATCTGCACGGAATGTCCTGTTCTCTTCCCAGTATTTCTGCCATTTCGGCTCGATTTCTTTGAAAGGGTATTTGCTCATGGAATTAAGGATATCACCAACAGCTGAAAAAAGGAATAATCGGCAAAGGCATCTCGCAACAACTCAGGCAATTGGCTATCATAGGCTCCATGAAACAGAGAAATGCCCTGGCTCTATTGCTTCTTACATCATTCATATGGGGACTGAGCTTCGTTGCCCAGTCCGTTTCGGCAGAAAACATAGGCCCCTTCACCTTCAATGGCATAAGGATGCTCATAGGTGCCCTTGTGCTTCTTCCCATGTCCTATAAGAGGATAAGGAAAGCGGGCGCTGAGGAAAGGAAGGGACTTGTGAAGGTAGGACTGGTCTGCGGCATCCTTCTTGCCACAGCCTCCATGGCGCAGCAGTACGGAGTCATCAACTCCACCGCTGGAAAGGCTGGCTTCATTACATCCCTTTATATAATAATCGTTCCGTTTCTCTCGGTTGTCCTCAGGAAGAAGGTCGGGAAGAAGATATGGGTCTCCGCTCTCATTGCGCTGGCTGGGATGTACATGCTATGCATGAAGGAGGGCTTCTCGCTCTCAAAGGGCGATGCGTACCTTGTCATCTGCGCATTCCTCTTCGCGCTGCACATCATGGCAATAGATATGCTTGCAAGGGATTATGACGGGGTTTCCGTGAGCATGCTCCAGTTCCTCTTCTCAGGAATCCTCTGCTCTATAGGCATGCTTGCCTTCGAAAGCCCGAGGCCAGAGTCCATTGCAGCTGCATGGCTCCCGATAATCTATGCAGGCGTCTTCTCATGCGGAATCGCATATACTCTCCAGGTGATAGGGCAGAAGTACGTCCAGCCGACCCTTGCAACCCTCGCTCTCTCCCTTGAGAGCGTATGGGCGGCAGTAGGAGGGGCTGTGATACTTTCAGAGAGGATGAGCGTCAGGGAAGCGGCAGGCTGCCTCCTTGTATTCTCCGCTGTGCTTCTTGCCCAGGTTCCCGTCGAGTCCCTATTCAAGAAGAAGTGAAAGGACCGAGACGATAGAGACAGCGGCAGCTGAGAATGCTATCAGAGGGTAGTCCTTCCTTCTTCTCAGCCTTGATGCCTGGAAGCCGCAGAAGGGATAGAAAGGAAGGAGCGTGTCTGCGATGAACAAGGGGAGCGCGAATAGCAGGTATGGAGTGCCCATGAATACGATCAGCGCAGATGCCTCTGCTGCCACAGCAGCAAGCGCTGCATTCCCAAGCTCGTCCTTCTCCTTGGCCATGGACCACCTGTCTCCCTTTATGTACACGCCGCCGGGGGAAGGGAAGAGCATTGGCAGCAGGAGCGAGGAGATGATCGATACGAAGTAAGAAGTATCCCAGGAGAGGAAGATTGCATCCCTTTTCTGTATCCTCAGGGCCAGATAGAGCATCATTGACCTCAGAATCAGAGCAGCTGATGGAATCATGGTATAAACTACGCTCATATTCCCTGTCTTCAGAAGCACCGGGACGAAGAGCAGCGTGTTCAGCATAATCATGAGGATGAAGGACGGAAGAGTCTCCCTGAATCCCTTCTCAAGGCTCCTGACGCTGCCCTTATGCCACATGAAGTATCCCCTGTCGAAGAACCTCGAGGCCCTCTTCCATACCTTCAGGAATGATATGCCGAATACCCTGACCTGCTCAGGGAATGTCATGATCGAATATCCTCTGCGCGAGAAATTGCTGAAGGACGAAGGATTATCTCCCTCGATGCATAGCGCGATCTCCCTGCATCCGATGCCGTATAGGTATTCCTCTGCCTTGTCGATGAGCTTTCCTGCGATTCCCATGCCCCTGTACTCAGCATCCACATAGAGCCACCCGATGTATCCGGTCCTTATCCCGGCATCATAGACATCCATGTTGATCCCGCCGACTATCCTATCCCCATCGGCAGCCACGATCGTATGCTCCTCGTAAAGGAAGAAGATGGAGCTGTAGGACTTCGGGAATGCAGCATGCATCAGCGCTTCTGCCTTCTCTATCTCATCATGCCTTATCTTCCTTATCTCTATCATAGCATAAGCTCCATCTCATACTGCCGTGCATAGACCCCAAGCCCTGCTTTTCGCAATGCTTTGTCCGCAGTAGTGTCCAGGCTGTCTACGTTTATTGCCCTCAGTCCATCCGATGCAAGGGCTTTTGTCAGACGTGCGCCTCTTCCAGAGTCAGGGAATGCATGCATCCTGAGGCTTTTCTGGTCGATGACTGCGTATGCGCCATCAAGGCAGTAGCCCTCTGCGCTCTCGCTGAGGCTTTCCCTGCTGTTCTGCCAGGAGGGCCTGTATGGGTTGAGCTCAAGGGCTTTTGCTACAGCAATGCCAAGGCTTATTCTCTCAGCCCTCTCGGTGCTTACGGCTTTCCCCCTGTAGCATACGAGCTCTCTTTTCTCCTCAAAGCCCATGTCTCTGTACATCCTCAATGCCCTTTCGTTATCTGATAGGCACTCGAGCATGAATCTCCTGATGCCGTTCTTCCTGAGATTCCCGATAGTGCTTTCAAGAATCCTGGATCCTATGCCATGCCTTCTGTACTTGGGAAGCACTGCAGTTCCTGCGTCGTATGCATCGTCCCCTCTGTGTCCGATGAGCACGAAGCCGATGAGCCTGTCACCTTCATAGGCTCCCATGCTCAGCCCCAGGTCGACGCTCAGGAGCCTCATCATCCTTCTGAACTCATCATAAGACATCTCGATCCTTACGCTGTAATCCTGAAATGCATCAATGAATGCCCTGTGAAGATCCTCTTCAGGAGAATCCGCAATAGGTCTGACTGTGTATTCCATCATCATAGTATACACGATGCATGATACTTTGTCCCTTGATGGAAAAACGGGGCCCTGAGAGCCCCGTTCTCCTGTTTTGGAACTTGAATCTACAATTCAAATGCAACAATGAGGGTAAATTGGAAAAGTGACCCATAACTTCTGATAGAATGGTGTTTGCTACAACATTATTCAGGAGGAAGCCATGGGTCACCATAGGCATCTTACACTAGAACAGCGTGA
>JAXFQZ010000127.1:0-14344 GCA_034178685.1 Candidatus Ornithospirochaeta sp.
AGGCAGACTACCTGGTTGATAGGACGGCGGTACAAGCGCGGCAACGCGTTCAGCCGACCGTTACTAATGCTCCGTGAGGCTTGACCATATTGTCGTTCCCGCCCGGAACGGACAGGCCGAATCCAATTCGAGCCGGTCCCCTGGTGGCCATGGCAGGGTGGCCATACCCGTTCCCATCCCGAACACGGAAGTAAAACGCCCTCGCGCCGATGGTACTGCGGCTTGTCCGCGGGAGAGTAGGTCGCTGCCAGGTTTCCTATTTTTTCCATCCTCCGAATAGGAGGATTTTTTTTGTTCTTTTTCCTTTGGTTAAAGTAAATTATTCTGTTTTTATTATTCTGGTATATTGCAATAGACTTCCGGATATGCTATATTATCCTTGCTGGTGGCCATAGCAGGGTGGTCATACCCGTTCCCATCCCGAACACGGAAGTAAAACGCCCTTACGCCGATGGTACTGCGGCTTGTCCGTGGGAGAGTAGGTAGCTGCCAGTTTTTTTTGTCTCTTCTTACCCTCTTTTTCGTCTTAATCCATTCTGATATCATCTGAATATGGCTTTGATAAGATTCTACAAACCAGCGCTTTACAGAAAGGACATGGATGCTGTTCTTCAGACCATGGTCGATGAGAAGATCGGTCCAGGGGAAAGAAAGAGGGAATTCCTGAAGCAGTTTGCCTCCCTTATAGGAAAGAAGGATGGAATTGCCGTACGCTCTTACTTCGATGCGATAATCAATTCCCTTAGATCCCTTTCACTGGAAAAAGACGATCATGTGCTGCTTTCGGTTCTTACTCCTGATATCTATCTTGAGGCATTCAGGTTTCTCTCTATTAAGCCTTTTTTTGTCGATACCGATCAGAATGGTCTTCCTGATCTGAGCAAGTGCAGTGATTTTAGCGCTGTCAAGGCAATAATCTACTATGAGCCATGCTGTCAGGTACCTCAGTCCTCTGATGAGATCAAAAGCCTCGGAATTCCTGTCATTGAGGATATCACAGAGTCCTTCGGCTCGTATTATGATTCATTCAAGGCTGGTCAATGCGGCGATATCGTAATATCGGCGCTTGAGGAGAATGGGATCATTTCGACAGGCGGCGGTGCTGTTGCCCTTTCTGATAACCCTGAGCTTATCGAGAGCCTTAAGAAGTCAATCGCGCCTCTTTCTCCATATATAGACCTTCCGGATATGAATGCTGCTCTCGGCATCGTCCAGCTTTCCAAGCTTTCGGTGCTCATCGATAGGAGAAACAGGTTCTATGTCGCTTATCAGCAGGCATTGATGAAGAATGAGGATAGGCCAAGGCTATTCGGTTCCTCATCCCCTGATTTCTACTCAAATGGCTATTCATTCTCCGTTATCCTTAATAAGGCACCCGATGAGGCTATAAGCATAGCCAGGCACAGCATGGTATCATGCAAGAGGACATTCTCCCATGCAGCTGGCATTCGTTATGTAGACAGGTTCGATCTGTATCCCGTTGCGGTCCAGGCTCTGTCCCGGGCTGTTTCCTTTCCTCTTTATCCGTTCCTGTCATCAGGGGAGGCGGAGACAATACAGAGGGTTCTGAGGCATATTAACTGATAAATCCTGAAAATTGGTGTAGACTGTATTGTATGGTAAGGATAGAGAATGTATATATCATAGCCAATGGCTGCAAGAGCGAGAGCCATGAGCTGGCTCGTAGCATGGAGGAGTATCTTTCCCAGAAGGGGATAAAGTGCGTTGTAAAGTACACTTCCAACTCTACGGATACGATAGATGTCCCTTACCAGACAGATATGGTAATCACCCTGGGAGGCGATGGTACGGTGCTCTATGCCGCCAGGGCTGTAAATGAGCTAGGAATCCCGATCCTTCCTGTCAATCTGGGTACCTTCGGATACATTACGGAGGTCGGCAAGGATGAGTGGAAGGAAGCATTCGAGCAGTATATGGAGAAGGGGGATAATCTCTCCAGGCGCCTTATGCTCCGCATATCTGTGATCAGGAACAAGATCAGGGTATTCCAGTCCTCAAGCCTGAATGAGGCTGTTCTTTCATCCTCAGGTATTGCCAAGGTCATAAGACTGGATCTTCTTCTCGATAAGATCCACGCCGGTTCATTCAGGGCAGACGGTATGATCGTCGCGACTCCTACTGGATCCACTGGCTACTCGCTGGCTGCCGGCGGTCCGATCCTCGATTGCGATATGAATGCGATAATCGTCAATCCTGTCTGTCCCTTCACTCTTTCAAACAGGCCTCTTGTAACTAGCGGCAAGGTAGTTACACTGCACGTTAGCGAGAACCAGAGGACTGATGTCGTGCTGACAGTGGATGGGCAGATAGTATTCCCCCTTGAGGAGAATGATGATGTTGTGATAGAGACCAGCAGAAGCAGGATGCTTCTGATAAAGTCCGGCAAGAGGACCTTCACTGAGGTCATCAGGGAAAAGCTTCACTGGTCGGGAGAGATGCATGCTTGAGCAGCTTAAGGTAGATAATTTCGTTCTTATCGATCATCTTGATATGGAATTCCCGGAGGGCTTCACATGCCTTACCGGAGAAACAGGCTCAGGCAAGAGCATACTTCTAGGTGCTCTGTCTCTTCTTCTCGGGCAGAAGGCCGATAAGAGCGCGATAAGAGCGGGCTCTGACCATCTGGAGGTATCTGGCTTCTTCTCCTTCAATGACGGAGCTGTCTCATCATGGCTTGATGAGCATGGCATAGAATGGGAGGATAACAGGATCCTTATAAGAAGGTCCATAAAGGAAAACGGCCGCTCCATATACTCTGTGAACGGTGTCCAGATAACGAGGCAGATGGGGCAGGAGCTCGGCTCCTTCCTTGTCGATGTTTCCTCACAGCATGCATACCAGTCCCTCATGAGGCCGGACTCCCTCCTTTCGATGGTTGACCAGAGCGCTGACGACGGGAAGGAGCTTGATGATTTCAGGGAAGCCTGGAAGGCTTACAGGGATGCATCGAATGCCCTTGAGCAGATCAGAAGCGAGTCGAAGAGCAGCGAAGAGGAAGCCGATTACATGCGCTACTGCCTCAAGGAGCTTGAGAATGCAGCCTTGAGGGAAGGCGAGGAGGAAGAGCTGAGGGACATCGTAGAGAGGATATCGAGCTCTGAGTTCCTCTCTGAGAGCATAACGCTTGCCCAGTCGAGCCTCAGGGATGCTTCGCAGGGCATTGAGAGCGCGCTTGCAGCCCTCCGAAAGGCTGAGAAGAAGGATTCCTCGCTCTCTGCATACGCTGACAGGATCGAGAGCATCGGTATTGAATGCGATGACATTGTCATATCCCTCCGCGATAGCCTCTCTGGGCTTAGCTATAGCGAGGAGGACCTTGATAGGATGAATTCAAGGCTTTCCGATATCCAGAGAATCAAGAGGAGATTCGGGGGCAGCGTTGAGAGCGCGCTCGGAAAGCTCGAGTACTTCAGGACAAGGCTCGATATGATCGACAATTACGACCAGAGGATCTCTGACCTGGAAAAGGCTCGCGATAAGGCATTCTCAAAGGCCAAGGCGAAGGCCGGGGAGCTTTCCGCTCTAAGGAAGAGGGCGGCTTCTTTGCTTTCAGTGTCAATTGAGGAGAAGCTGAGGAGGCTTGGGATGGAGAGCGCGAGATTCTCCATCGAGGTCTCCTTGTCTGAGATGTCATCGAGCGGCATTGACAGAGTACGGTTCCTCCTTTCAAGCAACAAGGGTCAAGGCTATTCCGATATTCAGAACACAGCTTCGGGAGGAGAGCTTTCGCGCCTCATGCTTGCAACCAAGGTTTCCATAAGGAACAAGGAGGGCGTGCCGACACTGCTTTTCGATGAGATCGATACAGGACTGGGAGGAGTTGTCGCAAATGCTGTCTCGGAAATGCTAAAGGAGCTTTCCAGGGAGTATCAGGTGATTGCCATCACCCATCTTCCCCAGCTTGCCGTCAAGGCAGACCAGCAGTATCTTGTCACGAAGAAGGACGAGGGCGATAGGACCGTATCCGGGATAGTGAGGCTGGAAGGGGAGAGAAGGGTAAAGGAAATCGCCCGCCTCCTTTCAGGGGAAACGAGCGATATATCGCTTGAGCACGCAAGGCGCTTACTTGAAGTTCAGGGCTGATAGCACTTCCCTTACAAGCGCTGGATCCGCATCTGCCTGCCTGCCGAGGTAGTAAGGATAGACAGCATTCTGCAGTTCCTTTGTCTCAGGCTCGAAGCTATATGTCCTTGCAAGCGCAAGCAGCCCGATGATATCATCTGCAAGCTTGCCATCGAGACCGGACTTCATGATCTTCCGGGCAATGCTGCGGGAATGCGTCGAGAGTATCGTATTCACTGCAGCTATCTCGCTCTCCCTTCCGCATTTCCTGACGAACTCGATCATATTGCCGAGCACTTCCTTCTTCTCATTGGGCGTATAGTCGCTTTCGGTGAATATGGACTTGATGATCTTGATGGTCATCCCGAGGTTCTCGATCATCTGCGTCTCCATCGGCAGGAACCTGGAGTTCTTCACAAGCATTGAATAATGGCGCATGTTCATAGCCATCTTGTCGATCTGGCTGTAGGTGATGCTGTTCATGCTTCTGTCAATCCAGGAGTATGCCGTATTCAGCATCCTCTCCGGGATATCGGCATTGGTTATCCTGAGCCTGTTGATAGGCCTGTTGCTGGCATCGTTCTGGCAGTAGTAGAGATTGATCCCGTTGTCGATCGATGATGAAGCGAGGACTGAGATCATATACAGATCGAGATTGACATTGTCCTGTATGTCAGCAAGGAAGTTCTCCGATTCGTCTATCTCGATTCTCCTGAGCGTGAATCTGCCATAGGTGTCGCTATAGTCCTCCTTCCTTGCAAGCATCCTGTTGAGGAAGAAGTACAGAGCTGCCTCAGCTTCCCCAGGAAGGCCTTTCATCTCTTCCTGTGCGATCGTCATTCCGTTGCCCTGGCTCTTGATGTTGCTCTTTGCATCCCTGAGGTCTGTCAGGAATGGCTTCATCAGGTCATGGTCGCAGTATCCCTGGAACATCTTGATCGCATAAATCGCATACTTGATGTTCTGCCTTGGCTCTATGCCTGAGATGTCGGAGAAGAAGAAGCCGCAGCTCGTGAATGAGAAATGCCTGTTCTTCATTCCCGAGAGAAGATGCGCGATCTCTGTATCATGATCGCTGCTGAAGACGTATCTGCTATGGAGATCCCTGATGAAATCATTCATGGATGTCCTGCCGATGAATACATCGCCGGCCTTCGTCAGAAGCTCCCTGTCTGAGAGAGAGCTTCCGAATATCGCATTGACTCTTTCCCTGAAGATCGAGTCAAGCTGCTCCCCGAGATGGGTGAGGGCATTCCTCAGCGGCGTTCTCCACTTCTGGTTCCAGCTGTCCTCTCCTCCTGTGTGGCATCCGCAGTCCTTGTACCATCTTGAGACTCCATGTGAGCAGGACCAGCTTGTTCCCTTGCCATCCTCTCCCTTATGGAGCTCCGCATATTCTGTCGATGGATGCTTCTCAAGATAGGAACCGTAGTTATCGAACTGGAAGTCATCCCTCTCTCCGACCTTCCTGATGAGGGCCGCAAGCGCCATGTCCCCATATGGCTCATGGTGTCCGTATATCTCACCATCCGTTGCTGTATGGATCAGATCCTTACCGTCCCTCTCCTTGATTGACAGGAGGCTTGAATAGAGGTTGTCTGCGCTCCTGAGCATATGGCCGAAGGAAATGGACTCGGCAAGTCCCGGGTGATAGAAGAATGCCGATATCTCGCCGCCATTGCTTCCCTGAAGGAGGTAGCTCTTCCAGTATGGGGCGGGCTTTCCATTGAGGGCGACTCTCCTTCCGTCCTCCTCGACTGCATTGCACTGCCATGGCGAGAGGATTACGAATCTGATCCCGTAGTCATGAAGCAGCTGGATCACAGTGCTGTTTATTCCGCACTCCGGGAGCCATATTCCCTCAGGCTTCCTGGAGAATCTTCTCTCGAAGTCCATGCATCCCCATTCGATCTGCCTTCTTGCGTCATCTGGGCTGTCGAGGGGAAGGATCGTGTGGTTGAAGCCCTGTGCGATGGCATTGCCATGCCCGAGCCTTCCGATGGAAGCCTTATCGGCCTCTACAAGGCAGTCGATCAGGTCAGGATGCTTCTCCTCGAGCCACGAAAGAAGAGTAGGCCCGAAATTGAATGATATATATGAGAAATTATTCGTTATCGATATGATCCTGCCTTCTGAGGACAGATACCTTGAGTGCGCGTTAGCGCCATAGCAGTCATGGTAGATTCTCTCATTCCAGTCTTCGAAAGGGGAGGCCGAGGACTGCCTCGGGATCACTCCCGTGAATGGATTTTCCCTTGGAGGCTGGTAGAAATGACCATGAAGAATCAGTGAAGTTCTCTTTGTGTCACGCATAGATAGCATTCTAGCATACAAAGGAAATAGAAAATACAAGGTAATGGAACAAAAACAGGCCAAATCCGCCAATTCTGCCTTTGTGTTTATAAATGTAGAATGATGTTTCCTGTGATACACTGTATAGTAATTTTTGACTAATGATATGGAAAATGTGAAAAAGAACCACTGTAAGCCAGGTATTCTGTTATGGTGATAACATTCAATGGTTTTCTGCTTGTTTTTCCATGTATGGGTTTTGAATTGACTAAACTTTTACTTTTCCTTACTCTACTCAACTGTAGGGGATACAATGATACTGATAAAAATAGAATCGCTCTCGACATCTGAGCTGAAGGCAATAGCCGCGGACGAGAAGATACCGGGCTATGAGTCTTTGTCAAGAGAGGAGCTTATATCCGAACTGACCCAGATCTATGAGGATGAGGATATTGATTACTCCTTTGACAACGCCGCAGAGCCGAACCTCAGGTACCTTTCGGGATTAACGGATTACAGGGCAATCAGCGATCAGGTCTCAGAGCTTCCAGGTGTGGAAGAGCTTCCTATGGCATATCCGGAGATGTCGATGCATCTCCTGTTCCGCAATTCCTCATGGGGATACTGCTACTGGTCCTTGTCTCCGCTTGAGAATGAGAGGCTTATTATGGAAGGCTATGAGCTTTCCCTCTTCGTTGTCCTGGAAGGAAGGGACGGCAGGCATGAGGAGTATGAGATTCCTGTCTCTTATTCGGATTCGGAATGGAACATAGGCTTTTCCCAGGACAGCCAGTACTGCCAGGTGCATCTGATTGCCTCAAAGGGAAATGAGAAGGAAGAGCTTGCATCGAGCAAGAAGATCGAGCTGCCTTCGTCCTATTGGCTTTCCCACCGCGGCGAGATGAGAAGCTCGGAGGATCTCTATAAGCTCTATCTCACGCTTATCACGAACAGGGAAGGCGATCTGGTCGAGAACCAGATAACAAAGGAAATCGTTGAGGCTTTCCAGGAGGAGGATGCAAGATGAACAAGATCAATCTGATACTCCATGCGCATCTCCCGTATGTACGCCATATCGAGTACCCGAGGTTCCTTGAGGAGGACTGGCTCTTCGAGTCCCTCAATGAGTCATACATACCTCTTCTTAGGATGCTCAATGAGCTTGATGAGAACAGGACCGGCTTCAGGCTTGCCCTTTGCTTCTCACCGACTCTTGTCACCATGCTCACCGATGAGGATCTCCAGAACAGGTTCATAGATTACATGAACCTGCATATCGAGCTCGGCCACAAGGAGGTTGAGAGGACCAGAAAGGAGGATAGGGAATGCCATGAGATGGCAAAGCGCTATCTTTCCGATTCCGAGATCAACCTGGAAGTGTACGAGAGCTACTCAAGGAATATCCTGAAGGGCTTCAAGGACCTTGCAGACAAGGGAAGGATAGAGATCCTCACTACAGCTGCTACCCATGCGTACCTTCCTCTCTACAAGGATTATCCTACAGCTATCAAGGCACAGGTCGTAATGGGCCTTAAGACCCACAGGAGAGTCTTCGGACAGAGCTCCAAGGGCTTCTGGCTCCCCGATTGCGGATACTACCCAGGCCTGGATGATGTGCTGAAGGCCAATGGCGTAAAGTGGTGCCAGGTATGCTCGCATTCGGTGATCACAAGCCAGGACAAGAGCCTTTACGGCGGCTATCGCCCAGTGAGGCTTCCGTCAGGAGTGATGGCTTTCCCAAGGGACTGGAACATCACAGGGCTGGTATGGTCAAATGTCTCAGGATACCCATGCGATGGCGATTACAGGGAGTTCTACAGGGATATCGGATACAGCCTGCCTATGGATTACATCAGGCCATACATCCATGAGCCTGAGGTGAGGGTGTTCACAGGCTATAAGTACAATGCAATCACCGGGAAGACGGATGCTAAGGGAATCTACGATCCGAGGAAGGCTTCAGAGAAGGTCTCGCTGCACGTCGAGAACTTCCTCTACCATATCAAGAGGAAGGGAATCATGCTCTCTGCCCTTGGCATAGAGAATCCTGTATTCAACCTCTGCTTCGATACCGAGCTCTTCGGCCATAGGTGGTATGAGGGAATCGACTTCCTGAGATTGCTGTTCTCGGCAGCAGGAGAGGATTTCCAGTTCTCCACACCGTCAGAGATAATGGAAGCAGGCGGTACAGAGGACAGGCTGAGGCTCAATGAATCAAGCTGGGGCCTGGGAGGATATTCAGATACATGGCTCGATGATTCGAACTCATGGATCTACCGCCATACCCACAAGGCAATAGAGAGGATGGAGGAGCTGACGCATAGGTTCCCCGACCAGGGTTCCCTTAAGGGCAGGTTCCTGAATCAGGCATCCAGGGAAGTGCTTCTGGCAATGTCCTCCGACTGGCCATGCATCATGCATGACAATACGAGCGTAAGCTATGCCGAGAAGAGGCTCAGGAACCATCTGGGATCCTTCAACGTAGTCTATTCATCGATGTGCAAGAACACTGTGAATACAGAGTGGCTTGTCAATGCGGAGAGACGCAACAGGATATTCCCCGATATGGATTACAACCTGTTCGATCCGGACAATATCTGATAAAGCCTCCCTCCGGGGAGGTTTTCATTTGCCCTTCATCCAGTTCAGGACGAAGGGCTTTTCTGTGTATTCTAGCCCATGAAATGAACAAGCGAAAAATACAAGGAAGGTTTTTTCATTTAATTGTTGCTATAATTCCCGTTTGAAGTTAATCTTGTGGTAGAAAGTGGGATAAAATCCCATGAAGTGGGTTGATAATGCAGCTGTTGACGGGAATGTACAATGTGAAGATCGACGATAAGGGACGTCTTTCATTGCCTTCTCGTCTCCGCTCATCGATATCCACGGAGCAGGTTGTTGTTCTTCCAGGACTGGACGGGAACCATATGATGCTGATGAGACCTGAGTACTTTGAGAAGGAGTTCTCCGAGCCTATTCTCTCATCCCCAATGGCAATGCTCGACAAAACGAAAAGGACCTTGATCAGGAAGCTCATATCACCGGCTGTCTATATCGCGATCGACGGTTCTGGGAGAATCAACATTCCACAGGAAAGCAGGGAGAGGTATGGTCTTCCGAATTCCTCCGAAGCCCTTCTTGTAGGAACAGGATACGCCATCGAGATCTGGAACCCTCGGACCTTTGATGATTTCTGCGGCGATGAGGATTCCATTTCCGATCTTGCCGAGAAGCTTTATCAGGAGAAGGTCTGATGGAAATACTTCATTATCCGGTAATGCACAAAGAGGTCCTGAGCAACCTTGAAATCGATGACAGCTCTGATACGCGTGTCATCGACTGCACGACAGGGGAGGGAGGGCACACAGCGCTCTTTCTCTCTATGCATCCCAGGTGCACGGTGATCGGGCTCGACAGGGACAGCGAGATACAGAAGAAGGCGATAGAGCGCTTCAGGGAGTACGGTGACAGGTTCCGCCCTGTTAATACATGGTTCGACAAGTACCTCGAGGATGCTGAGACGGGATCTGCCGATGCTATCCTCTTCGACCTTGGGATCTCCATATTCCATTATCAGGAAAGCGGAAGGGGCTTCTCGTTCTCAAGGGATGAAAGCCTTGATATGCGGCTTGATTCCTCTCAGGAGCTATCTGCCGAGACGATCGTCAATGAGTACAGCGAGGAGTCGCTTGCCGATGTCATATACAGGTATGGCGAGGAGCGCTATTCGAGAAGGATCGCAAGAGGGATATGCGAGGCCCGCCTGAAGGGAAGGATAACCAAGGCAGATGAGCTTCAGGCAATCATAGCATCCTCCGTTCCCCGTGAGTACAGGTACGGAAGGATCAATCCCGCCACAAGGACATTCCAGGCGCTGAGGATAGAGGTCAACAGGGAGCTCGATAGGATAGAGCCTGCGCTTGACAATGCGATAAGGGTCCTGAAGAAGGGCGGAAGGATTGCTGTGATCACCTTCCACTCCCTGGAGGACAGGATCGTCAAATGGTACTTCAAGGGAGAGGCAGGCAAGGAGGATCCGAGGATCAGGATACTTACCAGGAAGCCGATTGTCCCAAGCGAGGAGGAATGCAAGGAGAACGCTCCCTCGCGAAGCGCGAAACTCAGGATTGTTGAGAGGTTATAGGAATATGTACGATATCGAGTTTTCAAGGAAAATGACAATGCCGGTCAAGTGCATGATAATAATCATGCTTTCGCTTTGCTTTGTTGTCGCATTCATACCTCTATGGCAGATGGGCGTCAACAACAGCGTCAAGGATGGGATAATAAAGGCCCAGAGCGATATCGAGGCACTCGATCAGGAAGGACGTGCGCTCATTGCATCGGCAATACTTCCATACAGCCAGGATGGAAGAGCAGTGATGCTCGCAAAGGAGTGAATGGCATAGATGGACCTTGAGGTTGACAGCTTCAGAACTAGCTATGACGACATGGTATATGAGCCAGAAAAGGAGAATGGGAGCCAAGGCTCCCTTTCGCCGTTTACATTCATATGCCTTCTCCTTGTCATTTCCCTCATGGGCCTTACTGTGCTTTACTCCTCAAGCTACGATATAGCTATAAAGAAGGACCTGGAGCATTATGCTATTGCCTTGCTCTCGGCTATAGGAGCACTTGCGGGAATCGCAATAGGCATTCCCTTCAGGTACGCAGGAAAGAGCATCCTCTATAAGGCATCCTATGTCCTGGTTCCAGCTTCATTTGCCATCTCCGCTTACCAGATAGCAGCTTCCTCTCCGATTGCCCTGAACGGCATACGCATAGCAAGCGCAGAGTCTGTCCTTGTATTCACGCTATGCTTCTTCCTCCCCCTTCTCGCGAACGAGGAGAAGAGGAGGATCAAGGTCATCATCCTATGCCTTATTCTCATGCTGATGCTTCTTGCAGGTGGCACTGGATGTTTCACGATCGGCGTTGCTATTGCTTTTGCCGCATTCTCCATCCTTGGTATTCCCAGGATATACAGCGCATGCCTGATCCTGTTCTCATCTGCAATAGCCATAGCGTCTGTCTTCGCTGTGCCTTCTGTATCGGAAGCAGTATTCACCAGCTTCCTTCCAGTATCCGATCCATCCCTGTTCGACGCGGGGATATACTCAACGCTGCAGGCCGTAAGGGACGGGGGATTCCTCGGAGTGGGCCTAGGCCATGGGCTTTTCAAGCTGGGAGGAATCGAAGGAATAGAGAGCGAGTACATACTCTGCTCGATCGCAGAGGAGCTCGGCATCTTCGGCATAATCGCGATAACGATCCTCTTTGCCCTTCTTTTCTTCGTCGGATACCGCTCTGCTTCACGCTCTCTGGCCTCCGGCGACAGGATGGGGGCAGTGCTCACCATATCGCTGTCCTTCTCCGTCTTCCTCAGGCTTGTTCTCTATATCCTTCACAGCCTTGCGCTGTTCCCATCCGAGGGCATGCTGATGCCGTTCTTCTCCTTCGGGCCAGGGGATGAGGCGCTGAATATGGTTTCGATGATCATCGTATACAGGTTCATACATGAGACGGGGAGGGGAATGGATGCAAAGGCTATCTGAGATCGCAATAGCTTCTGTTGCTCTTCTTGTTCTCGCTGTCTCCTCGGTCATCGCGCTTGGAAGTCTTCCTGTATTCAGGATCGATGGATTCAGTGTCGAGGCACCGATCGATTGCCCATCCGTGTCATCGGTTATGCTGAAGTCAGTCGGAAGCAATTACCTGAAGAACGGGCGGAAGGAGATAGAAGGAAGCCTTGAGGCGCTTCCATTCGTGAAGAGCATAGGCCTTTCCTTCTCGAGGGGCAGGGTGATAGCGGACCTTTCTTTCTATCCGGAGGGAGCCGTGCTTGCCTCTGAGAGCAATGCGTTCTTCTATGACGGGGAGAAGCTCACAGGAATCGAGAGAAGGGATGTCCCAGGGCTCAGGGGCGAGTATCCTGTGATCGAGATTAGCAATGCATACATGGATTACATCCGCGTTACTGGCATTCCTGAAGGCCTGAAGGGAAGCATTGCTGCCTTAAAGTCGTACCTTGTCGGGCAAGAGGGCAAAGATAGCTTGATAACGACTGTCAAATATGACAATAATAAAAACAGCGGGAAAGGGGAAACCGAGGTTTCCCTTCCTTCTCTTTGTTCGACGCTTCGTCTTGCCGATGGCTTTTCTCCCGCTATACTGGAAGAATGCATAAAGCTAATCGAGGAAGATGTTTACCAGAGAGGCGGCGCAACGGTATTCTCCGATGTGTCCCGTTATGAGCTATATCAGAATACACTAATAAGGCTGAAGGGTTGAAGATGGCATCGGATAGGACGTTGATAGGACTGGATATAGGTACAAGCTGGATAAGGGCTGTCATTGGGTCTGTCTCACGCGATGGGCAGCTGATGATAGAGTCCATTGCGGAAAGGCCCAGCGAAGGCGTGAAGTCCGGTTCGATAGTGAATATAGAGCAGACGCTCAAGGTGATCAATTCCGTTATTTCCGATGCTGAGCTCCAGGCAGGTACGGAAGTAAGCTCCGTGATCCTTGGAATAGGCGGGGACCACATAAAGGGAATAAACTCCAATGGAGTCGTTGGGATCACAAGCAAGGACCAGGAGATCAAGAGGGAGGATATAAGGAGATCTATCGATGTCGCTCGCGCAAGGGACCTCCCGAGGGATGCTGAGATACTGCATACCCTTGTACAGGATTTCCAGGTGGATTCCAGATCGGGAATAAAGGACCCCATAGACATGCTTGGGCATAGGCTTGACACGAGGGTGCTTCTTGTCACAGGAGCGTCATCGATCTGCCAGAACCAGCGCAAGTGCGTGCAGAAGGCAGGGCTTCAGGTGCAGAGGATGGTGCTCCAGTCGCTTGCTGACAGCGAGGTCGTGCTTACAAACGAGGAGAAGGACATGGGTGCGCTGGTGATCAATATCGGATCCGGTGTCACAAACGCGATCGCCTTCGTCCAGGGGTCCCCGATATACGTTGGTGGGATATGCCTTGGGGGAGACAATGTCACCTCCGATATCGCATACATGCTGCAGCTTCCAAAGGCCGCGGCTGAGTCGATAAAGATCTCGGATGGCTCATGCCACACCCCGTCTGTTTCACCGGAAGAGATGATAATAACGCCATCTGTCGGAGGAAAGCCTTCGATAAGGCTTCCTAAGAAGGAGCTTGCGAAGGTGATCGAGCCGAGGATGGCAGAGATATTCTCGATGCTCCAGGGTGAGCTTGAGAAGAACGAGATCCCATCATCCTTCGGTGCGGGAATCGTGCTTGTGGGAGGAGGCGCCCTCCTCTCCGGTGCTACGGAGCTTGCATCCGAGATATTCCACATGCCGGTGAGAATCGGGTTCCCTGAGGCGATCAGCGGTCTTGACAGGCTCTACATCGATCCTAAGTACTCGACTGTGCTTGGGCTTGTGAAGATAGAAGCGAAGAAATACAGGGACTCAGGGTCTATGATAAGCCCTGTGAAGGAAAAGGGCGGTCTTGGCAGTAAAGTCAGGAATCTATTCGGTAAGCTGTTCTGATAGGAGACATATATGGATTTTGATATTTTCGATATTGAGGATGCAACAGCGGGCGAGCAGGCTGCCCCTACGATCATCAAGGTGGTCGGAGTAGGAGGCGGCGGAGGCAATGCCGTCAACAGGATGATCTCCAGCGGTCTCAAGAAGGTTTCCTTCATTGCTCTCAATACCGATGTGCAGGCGCTCCAGCGCTCGAATGCGCAGACAAGGATAGCTATAGGAAGGGAGCTCACGGGCGGCCTCGGTGCAGGCGGTCAGCCTGATGTCGGCGAGAAGGCGGCCCTGGAGTCCAAGGAGGAGATCAGGGCAGAGCTCGAGAATGCCGATATGGTATTCATAACAGCCGGAATGGGAGGCGGAACAGGCACAGGAGCCGCTGCCGTCGTTGCAGAGATAGCCAAGTCATGCAATGCCCTCACTGTTGCTGTTGTCACTACGCCATT
>JAXFQZ010000007.1:0-10008 GCA_034178685.1 Candidatus Ornithospirochaeta sp.
AAGATAGAAGGCTCCGTAGCAGCTCCTACAGCAGGGCTCCACTTCACTCCGGAGCTCATTGCGAAAGCCAGGGCAAAGGGAATCGATATTCTTGAAGTGACCCTTCATGTCGGTGCAGGGACATTCCTGCCTGTAAGGTCCGAGAACATCGAGGACCATCATATGCATACAGAGCACTACGAGATATCGAAGGAGACTGCGGAGAAGCTCAATGAGGCAAAGCAGGAAGGCAAGAGGATCCTTGCAGTAGGAACCACATCCATAAGGACGCTTGAAAGCGCAGCCGACGAGAACGGAAGGATAACGAAGCTGTCGGGCAATACCAGCATATTCATTTATCCAGGTTACAGATTCAGATTCGTAGACAGGCTTCTTACCAACTTCCACACACCGGAGTCGACTCTTCTGATGCTTGTTTCCGCTCTTGCGGGCAGGGAGAACATAATGAAGGCCTATGCCCATGCGATAGAGAAGAGATATAGATTCTTCAGCTATGGAGATGCGATGCTCATCCTCTGATGAGCGTAAGCACCTTCCCGAGGATCTCCTTTTCGATTTCATCCACGCTTTTCATGCCATCTACCGTGATCAGGGCAACACCCTCGGGAAGGGACTCGAACTGCCTTATGTAGTTCTTCCTTACCTTCTCAAGGAACTCGCGCCTATCGAAAAGCTCCTTTTCCTCTCCGCGCTTATCTATTCTCCTTATGCATTCGTCTGCAGGCGTATCTATGAAGATCACTATCTGAGGCAGGGGATAGTCATTGATCGAGGAGATGAAGGACTCATCGCATTCAACAGCCTGATATGCAATGGAGGAGAAGAAATACCTATCCGAGAGGACGGTCCTGCCATTTCTGAGCTCATTGACTATCCCGTATCCATCGTTGTAGAGATGGTCATGCCTATCTGCGGAGTAAAGCAGGGCAAGGGCATGCATGGTTGTCGTGACCTTCTTCTGGAGAACCTGCCTTACAAGCCTTCCGATGGGGTTCTCCGTAGGCTCATGCGTAGCAATGCACTCATAGCCGATTCTGCCTAGATTTCGGGATAGCAGTCTGATCTGGGTCGTTGTTCCTGCTCCATCCAGGCCTTCAAATACAATGAAGGATCTGAGAACTTCACTCATAATACATCTCCGGACATGTTTTTGCTTATTTAGCTGGTGCTAAATGATCCGTTTTTCATTATAATCATACTGAGGCCATAATGAAATACCATTCACCGATGTCTACAATCATCATTTCAGTTTTCATTGCAATGGTTTTCATCCTTGTGTCCATCGGCACTGTGTTCATGCTCGGCATGAAGAGCCCCACGCTGATCCTTACAGATATCATCCTCGACAGGATCAATGAAGCAGAATCGCCGATCTCGGTCTCTTTCAGCTCCATTGACAGGAATTTCAGGGACGGCATCTTCATCAATGACCTTAAGCTTGGAATGGGGGATGATGAGCTGGTCTCCTTCAGGAAGGCAACTATACACAAAGGGCTCTTCGAGCTTATCAGATATCCATTATTCAGGGACGGTGTGCTTGAGATCGAGTTCTCCGATGGAAAAGCCTCATTGGATCCCTCTCTCTTCTCAGGATCAGGAAACGGAGGAAAAGCATTCGATCCTTCGCAAGTGCTTTCGGCGCTTGAGCCCTATAGGATAAACATACACATCCATTCAACGGACATCGAAGTGACAGGAATCGCCAAAGCCGAAAAGACCGAAGCGACGCTCATGCTCAGCCAGGAACACCGCGCAAAGCTGGATACGGGCATTCCGAAGCTCTCGCTGTCCACTGATGCTTTATCAGCAGAGGGCAGCGGATTGATCCTGAATGCGACGCTCGATGAAGGCATCTCCGCAATGCTCTCGATCGACAGCATCAGAGGTGAAGCCAAAGGGATCGCTCTGGAGCTTGATGATGCTTCATTCGATGCAGAAGCAGGCTTTCCTCTCGGCAGGGGATTATCGGATTACGCTCTTCTTATGAGCACATCGCTTGCAAAGGCTTCCAAGGATGATTTCTCTCTTTCAATCGGTCCTATGTCTGTGGAATGCAGCGGGGACGGGATTCTGGCGAGGATAGGAACGGCTTCTGCCAGTTACAGGGATTCGAACACTGAAGTCAGGGGAATCGAGATAAGAAGCGATATGGAGCTATCATCGATCTCTGCCGAGCTCGGAAGCACGGAAATCGAGCTAAGCGAGGCATTGGATGTCGATACAAGCCTTATCCAAGCACGATTCGACAGGGAAAACAGCACTGTGACGCTTGACCTGCCAGACCTCAGCATCGATTCCTCTGAGCCTGTTTACTCTATAAAAGGAATAGAATTATCAGCTCTGAGTATCAATGCGGACCTTCTTGATAATCCTGCACTGTCTGCTTCATTCAAGGCTTCGATACACGCTGAGGATGAGATCATTGACAAGACAACGCTGAGCACCCGTCTCTCTGCATCGTTTGCTGATAACGAGATCTCATCATTCTCTGCAAGGCTCAGCGAGATAAAGCTCCCTCTCTTCGACAAGCTGATAGATGCTGAAATCAGGAAGGAAGGAGAGAGCATGCTTCTTAATGCAGGGTACTCCGACCGAATCACAGTATCAGGACATGTAGGCGATGGCATCAGGATCGATGCAGACCTCTTCAGGCTGTCTCTGTACGATTTCAAGACAATCATCGACAGGTACATCCCTGTCTTCAGCAACTACATTTCGGATAGGACAACGCTCAACGGACAGCTTGCGCTTTCGCTCGAGGATGAGAAGGGAGAGGCATCGTATTCGCTTGCTCTATCCGATATCAGGTTCAATGACAGGTACTTCTCTCTTGCTTCCAGATACAATGGCTCCATCAATGGCAATGTCCTGCACACTGACCAGATGACGATAACGACTGACTGGGTCAGGGCCTCATACTCAGGGGACCTTGATTTCAGGAGATTGCTTCCTGAGGGAAGATTCAACCTCAGCATGACCGATTCCGGAACGTCCCTGCTTGAAGCATCCCTTTCGCTCATAAGCGATAAGGAATACCAGTTCGAAGGACGTGTCCCATACTTCGAGTCAAGCAGCATCACAGGAAACGTCAACTGGTCTGAATCAGGAATCATCCAGGCTGACGCCAGGCTCAAGGCTGCTAACGCTCTTTATCCATTCGATATACTCATCAATCTGAATGACAGAAGCATCTCAATCGACAACGCTGATGCAGATGCCCGGGTATCATGGGCTGATGTGCTCGATATAAGCATACGCTTCAGGGACTTTGCACTCTCTGTTCCTTCAGCTGATGTCAGGCCATGCGTTCTTACAGGGCTAATTGATTTCAGGTTCGATTTCGCTAATCAGGATCTTTCCCTCGTCACAGATGGCTTCTCGATAATAAACATGAGGCATCTTCCGACAAGCCCGGATCTCTCATTCTCATTCTATGCTGATAACAGCGGAGCAAGGATGGATAGCATCATACTCTCGGGAGTCCAGGTTGAGCCGCTGACAGGAAAGATGGCATTCGACCTCGACACTCTTTCCTTCTCAATGTATATGCAGGGCAAGAAGGCAGAGGATAACGAGGAGATACTTCTGTCAATCATCCATAAGGACGATGTATTCACTGGAATCCTGAAGGCATCCAGCCTTGACATGAGAAGATTCGCCCTGGATGGCATGATTGCCGACATCAACCTGACAGGGCATGCTGGAAAATGGGAGGACTTCGGATTCTCCGGATTCATGAATGCAAGAAGCAAGGATATGATAAATGCCCCCAGGACCTTCTCATCATCCCTCTTCATCGACTCGGGAACGATCGAGCTTTCCGGTATTGAGTATAATGCGGGAAGCCTATCCGCCTCCTCTGATGACATAAGGCTGAGCATTGAGAATGGAATCCTCAGCGGGGACTTCGGGATACGGATCCAGAATTCACACATCGATAGGGATTATCCGATATCGCTATCGGCTGGATTCGAAGCATCATTGGTTCCTGCAGCCAATCTATACTGGGGAATGATCGATCTATACAAGGGCAGCTACAAGGATATAGTCCTCTCTCTGAAAATCAATGAGATAAACATCGATAACCGCATCGTATCCAGGGACAGAAGCGCGATGCTTTCCTATAAGGATGGTAGGATAGTCTCCTCAGGAGATCTCCTTGAGGGATACTACGATGCAATCAGGAAGGATATGGACCTGAGGATCAACGTCCTTCCTATAGGACTTATCACAGTACAGGGCCAGGTGAGGCCCCAGCCGAGGTTCCTCGTTACTCTGAAGGACTTCGAGATCTCGATAGTGAATATTCTGCTCAAGACACCATGCGTCGTATTCTACGATCCTGCACCTATCTCAGGTGAGGTGAACATAATAAAGAACGATAGCACGTTCGATATGTTCGGAAAGCTCTATGGCACAAGAGCTGAGTTCGATGTCTTCTGGATGCCAGGGGAGAGGGTAATCCTCCATAATCCGACATTCTATATCTGGAACAACAGCATAACAAGCGAGCTTACTGACTGCACAGTCATGGATACGACGACATTCGAAAAGAGAAGCGCCAGGGTTTCCCTTGGGCTTGATTTCTCTCCGACGCTGAGCTTCGATTCGTGGAATCTCGATGTCTATGTGCCTGATGGGAATGAAGTAAGCATAAGGCTTCCGATTGTATCCTCGAACCTCGATCTATGGGGCAAGGTATCAGGCCACTTCGGAATCGTCGAGGCAGACAATGTTCTCAATATGTTCGGTACGATGAATGCGGATGATGTGAGATTCTCGCTGGGAATGGAGCCGCTTCCTGACTGGATAAAGGCTCCTATCAGCAAAAAGACAACCACCGACTTCGATCTTCTTCTCAGGAAGAATGCCAGATTCATCTATCCATTGGGTCCTAATCCGATACTGACTGCAGTCCTCGATGAGAACCAGCGCCTAAAGGTCAGGGTAGATGAGAACGGGATATCAGCGGATGGATCCCTGGAGATCAGATCGGGCGAGATCTTCTACTTCCAGAAGAACTTCTTCATAACAGAGGGAAACATCACTCTCAGGACCGCATACGACGGAACATTCGATCCCAGCCTCAGCCTTCGCGCAAGGCTCAGGGACTTCGATTCATCAGGAGACAAGGTTGATATATACCTTGTTATGAGGGATGCATCGCTAACGAATTTCAATCCTACTTTCGAGAGCTCTCCGGCTAAGGATATGAAGGAGATCATGAACATCCTGGGACAGAACATACTTCCGTCCACTCTCTACGGGAATTTCAGTTTCTCTTCAGTTGTCTCGCTTGTCTCTGCTTCCGTCGATATTCTCTCACGCCTTGGAGTCATACTCCCGGCAGACACAGGCCTTCAGAGCTCTATCAGATCCTCCCTTGGACTGGATGTATTCTCGCTCCATACGAACATACTCGAAAACCTGATATATGATACAGTCTCTCTTGCAAGCCAGACTCTGTCCACAGAGCTGTCCCCTATGGCAAAGTACCTCGATGGCACTACTCTTTACATGGGCAAGTACCTCTCTCCTGATGTATACTTGGAGGGAATGGTCCATCTGATGGCGGATAGGACCAATTCGAGAAAGAACAACACATTCCTTGCTGAGGACCTTCTGATAGACACGGAGTTCTCAGCCGAGTGGACAAACGAGCTATGCACTGTGAAGGTATTCACCAAGCCTGTGAACCTGACGCTCTTCGATGTCATAGACAATCTCGGATTCTCGCTGACGAAGAGGATAGTCTTCTAACTACATGAAAAAAACATACATGAAGCATGCGTGCGGTATAACTTATTCCTTTTGCAATAGAAATCTGGGTAAAACCAATGCACGCGTCTGCCATACTTTGTTTTTTGCGTTTAATCTGATATCATCCAGAAAGGAGCCAAAATGAATAGATTCAGAAAAGCAATTGCATTGTCATTACTCCTTGTATTATGCATTTCAGGCATCTTTGCAGCATCATCGGATTCCTGGTGGGAAGGCAAAGCCATAACAAGATTCGACTACACTGGGCTGAGGAATGTCTCAGCGAAGAAGGTGGATGAGCTTCTCGGGCAGTATAAAGGGCAGAGCTTCACAAATGAGCTCTTCGGGAAGATCAATGCTGTCCTCTATAGCCAGGACTGGCTGAGCTATTTCACGGCAGAGGCTTTATCGGAGGGAGAGGACCAGAGCCTGGTAATAAGGCTCGATATAGTCGAGAATCCGGTCATTGCCTCTATTTCAGTCAAAGGCAATGGCAAATTCAAGGAAAAGACGCTTCTTGAGGCTCAGAATCTGAAAAAGGGCGATTTCTTCAATTTCGTAAACCTCTCTCCAAACAGCCTCCTTGTCAGGGAATACTATCTCTCAAGAGGTTATAAGGATGCATCTGTCGAGGCTTCCTTCACTGAAGACAGCGAGAACAGCTCCGTATCGATCGAGTTCACTGTCACCGAAGGAAAGCAGTACAAGGTAAGGGATATACTCTTCGAGGGAATCACAAGCATTGCCGCAAAGGATATCGAGAAGGAGCTTACACAGAAGGCTAAATCGTTCTTCAACAGCGGTAACTTCCTTCAGGAGAATATCGACAAGGACAAGGCAGCTATAATAAGCCTTTATAACAGAAAGGGTTATCCTGATGCTTCGATCAAGAGCGCCGATATCCAGGAGACAGGAGAGGAAGAGGATAACATCGTTTACCTGAATATCGTATACTCAGTCGATGAGGGAGAGCAGTGGTTCTTCGGCGATATATCGTTTGATGGCAATGCCGTCTTCTCAGATGAGGATATCCAGGAAAGAATAAGCATCAAGAAGGGAAGCTCCTATAATTCCGAGAACATCGCATCATTCGCTGATTCGCTCTCTTCGCTTTATTACGACAACGGATACATCAGAGCAGGAATAGAGCTCCAGGATACAAGGGATCCTGAGACACATCAGATAGATATCAATGTCAGCATCTACGAGGGACTTCAGTCCAGGGTTGAGGAAATCAGGATCGAAGGACTTGAGAAGACCAAGCCATATGTTCTTGAGAGAGAGCTCACAATCACTCAGGGGGATGTATTCAACAGATCCGCATTCATCAAGAGCCAGCAGAACATGATGAATACATCCGTTCTCAAGAACATCAAGGCAGATCTTCTTCCTGGCAAGAGCGAAGACGGTGTGATTGTCGTATTCAATGTCGAGGAAGGAAACCAGATGGAGCTCCAGTTCGGAGCTACGTTCGGAGGGAACGCAGGAGGTTTCCCTGTATCCGGATTTCTTCAGTGGTCGGACACCAATCTCGCAGGAACTGGCAGGGATCTGGCTATCTCCACAACGCTTTCTCCCGATACACAGTCTATATCTCTTTCGCTTTCTGACGATTGGGTGGGGGACAAGCGCTGGTCGAATGGAATTTCGCTTTCCTTCGAAAGGAGCGTGAAGTCAGGAGTTCTCCAGAGGGGAATCGGCTCTGGCTACTACGATGGCAGGGATAGCCTTAAGATCTCCTATCCTCTTGGATATGATGATGCAGGCCAGTGGTACGCTTCAACGAATCAGGTCTATCCATCCTCAAGCTACCTCATGTCATATGATTACTACAGGCTCTCGGTCGGATACAACACTGGATACACGTTCGCATACGATCCTGGTTCGCTTATCGTATCAGGCGGTATCTCACTTGGTCTCAACCATGCAGTCTATGATGATGGCAAGTACGATCCATACGAGTACCTGATAGTCAAGTACCATGAAGGATGGCAATTCTCGAACAAGCTGAGCTTCTCGCTTTCGTGGGATGGAAGGGACCTCAAGAAGAATACAACCAGAGGATACTATCTCTCTGCTTCATTCACATACGCAGGAGGAGTCCTGCAGGGCCTCTCTAACTACAACAGGCTTTCGCTTTCCGGCTCTGCATACCATTCGCTCTTCAGCTATGTGAACGATAAGGATGAGAAGAAGAGCCTTGTTCTCTCATTCTCGACATCAGCATCCTTCATGCTTCCGCAGTACTGGAATGGCGAGCAGGGATGGAAATGGTATGAGGCAAGCCTCGGAGCTACGAAATACGAGATGCTTTACATCGACGGAATGAATATCGGAAGGGGATTCTCTGTCCAGTACGACAAATCATTCCTATGGCATAACCAGATCGACCTGACATTCCCTCTGGTGCAGAATGTAATCGCTCTTGAAGGATTCATCTCCGCAACAGGCGCTACAGCTACGCTTGAGCAGATCACCAAGTCCATCGACTGGTTCCTTTCAGGCGGTATCGGAATAAAGATGCAGATCCCAGGATTCCCTCTCGGCCTATATGTAGTAAAGAACGCTACTATTACAGAGGCAAGCGGATTCAAGTGGGATAGCGGATTCCTGTTCTCAAACGGAAAGGAAGGCTCCGGAATGAAGCTTGTCCTTGCTATCACGACTTCGATATACTGATAGCATGGATGATCTTAAGCAGCTGACGCCCATGATGCGCCAGTATATGGATATAAAGAAAGAGCATCAGGACAAGGTGCTCTTTTTCCGTCTTGGGGATTTCTATGAGATGTTCGATAAGGATGCAGAGGAGATTTCGCATCTTCTGAACCTTACGCTGACGCATAGGGGCAGGACCCCTATGTGCGGAATCCCATACCATGCGATGAAGAACTACCTCAAGAGGCTCCTGGATGCAGGAAAGAAGGTCGCGATATGCGAGCAGTTCCTAACAGGGAATCCCAGGGAGCTGGCAGAGAGGAAGGTGACTCAGATATATACGCCAGGCACTGTTGTAGAGGATGAATACCTCGATTCCTTCTCATCATCCTTCATACTCTCAGTAAGCAAGGACAGGAAGGGAATCTACACGAGCTGGTGCGATATATCCACCGGAGAGTTCTATATCAGGAACCTCAGGCTTGATAAAGGCTACTCAGAGCTTGAGAACCTCCTTGAGTCAGTGAAGCCTAAGGAGCTTCTGGTCCCTGACGACCTCTATTTCTCAGATATCGCCTTCAGGGAGACATGCGATAGAAGCAGCTCCATAATCACAAAGCTTCCAATATGGTATTTCTCGAAGAAAACAGGAAAGGAGGAGCTTGAGAAGCATTTCTCGCCAAATGCGCTCAGGCTCTATGCGATTGACCCTAAGGATGGGATCCTTTCCGTAATCGGCGCACTTCTTGAGTATGTAGAGGAGAATGCCAAGTCTGAGCTGCCGCAGCTGAGGACCATAGAGAGAATAGAGGATGAATCCTATATTGCCCTGAATGCAGCAGCAGTAAGGAACCTTGAGCTCATCTCATCCATGACTGGCAGCAGGGAAGGCTCTCTCATAGATACCATCGACAGGACTCTTACAAGCTCTGGCCTGAGGCTTCTCAAGTTCACTCTCCTTCATCCTCTCAGGAAGAAGGAGGATATCGAGAGGAGGCAGAGATGGGTGAAAAGGCTCATGGAGGACAGAGCGGAAAGGGAGAGGATCAGAAACAGCCTCCAGTCCTCATCGGATCTGGAGAGGCTTTCATCCAAGGCATCCATGAAGAGGCTTACTCCGAGGGATTTCATTGCTATCGCCGATACGATCGTCGCCTTCTTTGCGATGATCCAGCAGAGAAGCGAGTATATGGAGTTCCTGGACGATGAGCTTACGGGATCCTTCTCCGATCTTATTTCGCTTTCCCAGGATATCGTGATGGGAATAAGCAGGGAATGCACCAACATCAGCAATGAAGGGACGATTATCCTGCCAGGCTTCGATGAAAGGCTCGATGAGCTCAATGAATATGTCAGGAATGGGTCCAGCATCCTTCAGGAGTATCTTGATAAGGTCACCAGGGAGACAGGGATAAGCAATATAAAAACCGGTGAGAACAGGATAATCGGATCATATATAGAGGTATCCAAAGGCCAGCTTGACAAGGTCCCTGATTACTTCATAAGGAGACAGACCCTGGTAGGAGGCGAAAGATTCACCACTGCGGAGCTTGAGGAGATAAAATACAGGCTCTCCACTGCAGAATCCGA
>JAXFQZ010000027.1:0-2063 GCA_034178685.1 Candidatus Ornithospirochaeta sp.
CTCCCGGATAAGGCTCTTCCTTCGATCGAGCTTCTGAAATCAGAGAGCATCTCATTGGATGTGATATTCATTGATGCAAGGTACAGCTCATTCTCGATATCGCTGAATCCAAGTGCATCTGCTGTCTTCACGAATGATGAGAAGAGGGGAGGAAAGTTTGAAACAGCATCGAATCCGGTGATCCTCGACCAGATGGCAACATCGCTGATGAACGATTCCTTTGCCTTCTTCTCTATCTCAGGAGAATACGCGACATCGAAACCGATGGTATCGACACGATGGTGAAAAAGCGTGAAGAGAACCGGATGGGGCACTTCATACTCAAGCTCTCCGCAATCTATTCCCTTATAGCTGAAGGAATATGCATGCTTTCCGCTTTCAAGGTAGTAGACAGAGCCGTTGGAGGAACCTATGTATCTGCCGTCCTGATATATAGCTACATCAGGGATGTTGATCTCGAATGATATATAGCTTCCCTTTGAAAGGATGCCAGGGAGAACGCATACAATGAAGAATGCAGCGATGATGGCTGCTATTATGATAGCTGATATGATGATGCCGGGCCTGATGCCGAATACGCTTCTGAGCTTCACTGGCTCCACTTCCGGCAGCTCTTTCTTTTTCCTCATACCGTCTAAGGTAAACTCAAGATAGTCTATTGTCAACAAAGCCCATCTGGTGTACTTTCGATAATATGGATCGTTTTCTGACAAATCTCGAGGATATCACATCCAGGTTCCTAACAAGGAGAAAGCAGAAGAAGGCTTACCAGAAATCACGCAGAAAGACAGTGCTTACTGAGATCTGGAGCTGGGTCGATGCCCTTGTATTCGCGATATTCTGGGTGATACTCATAAATCAGTATCTCTTTCAGCTCTTTGTGATTCCGTCGCCATCAATGGTTTCAACGCTGAATGTGCAGGACAGGGTCATTGTTAACAAGGACAGCTACGGTGTTGAGCTCTATCCTGCGGGAAAGAAGGCATTCACGGATTCCAGAAGGGTTCAGCGCGATCATATCATCACATTCTACAATCCTGAGTACGATTCGAAGGGGCCTGTATTCGATGTCCTGTCGCAGATTCTGTATATGGGAACCCTGACGCTTGTGAACATAGATAGGAACCCGGATGGAACGCCTGCAGAGAGGCTCTATGTCAAAAGGGCTGCGGGAATGCCTGGGGATATCATCCGCTTTGAGGAAGGCAATGTGATGATCAAGGCAAGCGGAACAGGAAGCTTTGTCCCTGAGGATGGCTTCAGGGAAGAGAACGGACTCTCAACAGGGCCGAACAGGACAGTCGATATGGATAAGTACAAGGGGCTAGAGGCTGCTGCAGCCATTACAGCATACAGCGATAACGGTCTGGGATCGGTTATGCCCCAGAGGCTTCTGACTGAATACAGGACGATTGCGAACACAGAGTACGACTATATCTTCGACAGATACCAGTTTGAGAAATCCAGGCTCTCTGCCGAGTACAGCTTCGATCCCTCTGACATGTCCAGGAGGTCCGAATACTCGAAATATGAAAACGGCATATACGTACCTGAGGACTATGTGCTCCCTCTTGGCGATAACAGGGACAACTCCAGGGATGGCAGGTACTTCGGTCCTGTAGGGGAGAACAGGGTAAACGGAAGGGTTATAGGAACGTTCTGGCCGCTTAGCCGCATATCCTCGCTTATCGGAAAATGATTAAGCAATTCGATTCCACCAAGCCCCTGAGCCTATACATTCATGTGCCCTTCTGCTCTAGGAAGTGCGATTACTGCGCATTCTACTCACTAGGCGCTGATTGCTATTCAAGGGATGATATAGATGCTTATACGGATCTCATAATAAAGGAGATAAAAGCACTCAACGAGGATTACGGAAAGCCTTACCACACCATTTTCATAGGAGGAGGCAACCCCGGGATCCTTGGCTATGATAGGATCCGCCGCATCCTGGAGGCAGCTGAATGCATGGGCATGCCTGAGGAGTGCACGATCGAGATCAATCCGGAGAATGTCAGCAGTGAGATATGCAGCCTTCATCCCTATGTATCAAGGGTATCTGT
>JAXFQZ010000055.1:0-4307 GCA_034178685.1 Candidatus Ornithospirochaeta sp.
TCCAGATTCCTTCCCCTTATCCCAGGAGCAATGACAGAGCCTGCTGATAGCTTCCGCAGAAGAGATGAGAGCAATCGCTTTCTCATCCCAGATAGACCACTGCCAATATGCAGAGCACTGCTGTAATCGGCTATTGCTGGAGCTTCTCCCAGGAATCGCGCTATCGGATGCAGAGGCATCATCCGCGGATAAGCTCCTCGGATAGAGCCATGACTCTCCGGAGCGCAGGGTGACAGGAATCGATACATCGCAGAGACTCTCTCCATGTACAGGGAAATAGAAATAGGAAAATGGAAGAGGCGCGAGATCTTCCACTACTTCTGGAAGACAGCGCCTACTGGGTATTCGCTGACAGCGATGCTTGATGTCACCCGTCTTTACCATGCTATCAGGGAAAGGAACCTGAAGTTCTTTCCTGCATACATCTACATCACCACCAGGGCAATCAATGGGATAGATGAATTCATGTACGGGATCAGGGATGGCAGGCTTGTTCTATACGACAGTCTCACTCCTCTCTTCCCGCAGCTCAATGATGACAGGACAATATCCATGTCATGGCTTGAGTGGAATCCATCCTTCAGCGCTTTCCATGAAAGCTACCTTGAGGAGCAGAGGACAAGGAAGCAAGGAGGCTTCCTATCCCGCCCTGATCTGGTGCCTCCGCCGGAGGCATACACCATATCGCTCCTGCCATGGGTAGGCTTCTCTCACTTTGCGGTCCATACGGACTACAGCGCACCATACTTCTTCCCAAGCATAGAGGGAGGAAGATTCAGGAAAGAGGGAAGCAGGATCGAAATGCCTATATCCGTATCAGCGCACCATGCGACAACCGATGGATACCATGTTTCCCTGCTTCTTGATTCAATACAGGGATACATGGACAGTCCTGATGATATCCTCAGGTCATGAGATCGTATGTATATCGATCACATCGATGTATGGCGAGTCGCTGATTCTCTCGATTATATCGAACGGAGTCTCATGCTTTGGGAAGGAGACATAGATAGAGAGCTCGTTTGCGCCTGACTGCCTTGAGAGCGTTATGTGCTTGACGGAGATGCCTTCCTTCCTGAAGTACTCCCTTAGCCCATCCACGGTTATGCTCTTATCATTGAGGTTGACTTTAACAATACCGCTGACCTGGGTGATCAGCCTGAATTTCTTTATGTGAAGAAGCGCCTGCACGAAGAGTATCAGGAGTGTGGAGAGTATGCCGCAGAGATACAGGCCCGATCCGATCGCGATACCTATTCCTACTGTAGCCCAGAGCCCTGCAGCAGTAGTGATTCCAACTGCGCTCTCACGCCTTGTGAAGATGACTCCAACGCTCAGGAAGCCTATTGCAGTGACTACTCCTGCCGCGATACGCGAAGGATCGACCTGCAGCCTAAGGTCATCGATCCCGACTACATCCATGAATCCGTACTTGGATACGATCATCATAAGGGATGCTGCCAGCGCAACTATGATATGTGTCCTTATTCCTGCATTCTTCAGTCTCTTCTCCCTCTCAAGTCCGATGAAGAAACCGCAGATGACAGCAAGGACTATTCTAAGGAAATACTCGAATTGAACAAAACTGAATATAGACACTGAAAAAAGAACCTCCCTTATGATATAGGGAGGATTCTAACACATTTCTAACAAAGTTCAAGTTTTTCTAATACTTTCTTAACATTAGCATCAGTTTGCTTCCAGGAAGTCCTCTTCCATCTGAAGCTCATAGGAAATAAGCTCCTCGCTATCGAGATTCTCCTTATGCATATCCACCTTCGTGATCCTGGAGTTCCCGTATGTCTTGTAGTAGTAATAGCCCTTCGAGCAGTTCATGCAGCTTGAATAGACTGTGATCTCATACTCCCCGTCCCCGTAGATCACAGACCCCTTCTGCTGCCATACAGAGCCAAGGATGTGGAAGAACTGGGAGACAGATGCCTTCTCGCCCTCTGCCTTCACGCTGTTGAGGCATGTGAATGATGCCTTTACGAACCTGGACATCGACGAAAGGTCACCAGGCATCCCAAGAGCGCCAAGGCCCTTGCAGTAAGTATCCATCCCGAGCTTATCGGAAAAGGCAGGAGGAGTATCAGATGCGGATAGGTGCCTGTAGTTGTTGAGATTGAACATCTGAAGAGGGAACTCAGGATTGTTCGTAAGCACCTCAGCCGGGTCATCGTAGACATGAAGCCCCGTCTTTGTCGCCTCAAGCACTATCGACTCCTTCTTATCTGCGATCATCCAGTGGAGAGTCGCAGGAGCAACGCCGGGAGCAAAGAAATCATCTGTGAGATTGAGGTCGGCAAGGAGGATCCTTGTCTCCTCAACGGACCGGGCATTCGAGAGCAGCCATGGAATGAGCTCGAAGACTGCAACGTTCCTCTTGCCCTCCACAGGCTTTCCGTACCATGCGTTTCCCGGGAAATTAAGGCCTGCGATCGCAAGACCCGACTCATTCATCCCATCGAAGTACAGGGGATATCCATTCATTATGATTCCCATACCGATGATTGCCTCATGGCTCTCCGACCTGCCTTCATGCCTGAAATCGAAGCAGTAGCCACGCGGCGTTATCACGACCTTCTCGCCATGCCATCCCCCGAGATCGAGGTTCCTTCCGAAGTAGAAGCTGTCAGTCCTGTATGAAGCTGCTGTACACATAAGCCCTCCTACTACAAATCTAATACCAAAGGCTCCAAAGGCAATAGAAAAAGGCAGGAAGGAAATCCCGCCTGCCTCATAATGACCGAATGATTGTTATTTCGCGTTGGATCTGAGCTCGATGATAGCGTAATCGAGGCCTTCACCAGATTCATCGACGATGTAAAGCCAGATCGATGATGCGAAGTTCTTGGCATCAAGAAGAGATGGATCGATTGTGAGCTTTGCCCTCACGCTCCATGATCCAGCCGCGTCCATTGAAGGCGTTACCTTCTTTCCCTGGTACCTGTAGAAATCACTGAGATCCGCATCGGTTGCAGTGATAGAGATCTTTCCGTCAGCGATATCGAATGCCTTAGGCTCTGTCCTGTCCACAGCCCATCCAGTGGCAGCAACTGCAGTACCATTTACCTCAGGCAGAGTCCATTCGACAGTGTACTCGCTTCCATTGTTCAGCGACTGTATGATTATGTCCTGGATCTTAGTCGCACCTGCAGGAGCATCTCCATTCTTAAGAGCATAGGAATGTATCTCGCTTCCATCTACCTTGAGAGTTACAGTGCTATCTGCATAAGCAATCTCAAGGCTGTACTCGCCTTTATCAGCGCCTGTCTTTGCATCGATTCAGCTGTCCGGTTCATTGGAGTCCCAGGCATAGAAGGTTCCCTTGTTTTCGGGCGCTTTGTTCTCGCACGAAACAACGAAGAATGATGCAAGGACGATTGTAAGGAATACCATAAGTGCTTTTTTTCATTTAAGCCCACTATTATATGGTTTTCCTTATAGTACCCCCCTCCCCGGTTCAGTATTGCAACTCCTATTTTCTCACCATATGCTCAAGCCTTGCGCGCGATAGAAAGCCATATGCTGATGCAGCTATATACAGCACAAGATGGACAAGCACTATGCTCGCTCCTGTCGGAAGAGAGAATGCATATGAGAGAACGAAGCCTATCATGAAGGCAATCACAGATTCCAGCGCTGAGAATATGCATACGCCCCTGTATGTCCTCAGGAGCTTCCTTGCTGTCATCGACGGGAATATTATGAGGCTTGAGATCAGAAGGGATCCAAGGAGCCTCATCCCTACAACCACAGTCAGGGCCGTAAGAAGGGAAAGGACTGTAGTGTATGTCCCATTCCTCATCCCTGTTGCCTTGGAAAACACAGGGTCGAATGTCGTTGCGAATATCTGGTGGTAGAAGACGATATATACAAAGAGAGTCACCGCAGAGAGAATCACGGAGACAATCGCATCGCTTTCCGAGACAGAGAGGATGGAGCCGAAGAGAAATGAATTGAGATCCGTATTCACGCCCTTTACAGAGATCGCGATGACGCCGATAGCAAGGGCTCCCGAGCTTATTATCGCTATGCTCCCGTCTCCTCCATGCCTGCTCTCAGAGAGCCTGAGAAGGAGGAATGCCGCTATTATCACAACAGGCAGCGTGACATACAGAGGAGGAAGCGATAGGAATGCCGCGACCCCTAGCGCTCCGAAGCCCACGTGCGAGAGACCATCGCCTATCATCGAGAATCTCCTCAGGACAAGGCTGACTCCAAGAAGCGATGCGCATAGCGAAACGAATACCCCGACAGCAAGCGCCCTGACTAGGAACGGATAAGACAATATCTCAGCGATC
>JAXFQZ010000133.1:0-8649 GCA_034178685.1 Candidatus Ornithospirochaeta sp.
AAGGGGATCGAACCCTCGACAAGCAGATCCACAATCTGCCGCTCTACCGCTGAACTACTTCCACCATTATGGAAAGCAAGGCGTTCACCACTGCAATTTCAACGACAACAAATATCTCAGAAACGCCCCTTTATGTCAACACATTTCATAAAATTTTTTCATTATTTTTATCACAATCCGACATCTCTATTCACTGCAAGGCTTTACATCATAGACTTGTTTTTCTGTGGACTTCCTGCCACTCCTTCTCATCGACGATGCTTCCTTTTTCCACTCCTACCCTTATTAGGGCTACAGTGTTCTTCCATTGCACGCTCATATCCCTGAAAAGCGATATGAATCCATCCCTGGTCATTCCGCACCCTGAGTAGCTGTTATCGTACCATACAGAGAGATTTTCCTCCCTGAGCCTTCTTGTCTCATTCCCATCAACGTATTCAAACTCAGCCTGGCTGAATACAGACTTGACAGCATCCTCAAGCTCCTCTCTACCCCAGTTAACAAGATCGTTGCCATTGCTGTATATTTCCTTCTCCTTCTCAATCAGCATTGCCTTTGCATCATCCGGAGCGAAAGCGGAAAGCCTGGATGAAAGCGAAGGAATCGATTCGATAAGCGTGACCTTGCCTCCATCATCCAGATGATTCCTGATTTCATCCAGGATTCCCTTATCCTTTCCAAGCCGTGAGAGAAGATTCCTTCCTGAGATTATTCCGAAGCGCATTCCCGCCTCTACCATATCGAAGGCCCTTTCGGGAGGGCATACGATCGTAAGAGGCCGTGAGAGCTCATCGAGCTCGGATGCGAAGTGGTCTATCACGGCTTTCTGATCGCTTGTCTGCACAGCGGCTATCGAAAGTCCTTCAGGATTGAATTTCATCAATGGCCACAGCATCAGGCCATTTGAGGCATTGAGAACCAATGCATTCTGGTGCCTTGGGATGGATACTCCATCATACAGCTTCCTCACAAGCGTCAGCAGGAACGAGGAGCGGCCTGACATCGTGCGGGAAATCCACCTGTTCCTGGCCTTATCGCCGGGAGAATAGGTAAGATTCTCCTGGAAGAGGTCCTCGGTAACTGATTCAAGCTGTGCTTCCCTGTGAAGCAGCACATCCTCTCTTACGCTCTTTTCATAGCCCTGGTCCGACGGCTTGTAGTAGACCTTACCCTGAAGCCCGGTAGGAAGATACTGCTGCGCAACCCAGTGGTCCTTATATGAGTGAGGATACATATATCCTTCCCCATGGCCGAAGCCCTCCTTGTCCCTGCTTGCATCCCTGAGATGATTCGGGACCTCCCCCGCCTTCTCCTTCTCCACATCCGACAGGGCATCGAAGAACGCAAGAGCCGAGTTGCTCTTCGGGCATGTTGCAAGATACAGGGCTGAATGAGTCAGATGGAACCTGCCTTCAGGCAGTCCTATCCTATCGAATGCTGCAGCATCAGCCTCGACTACCGAAACGGCAGAGGGATCCGCAAGGCCCACATCCTCAGCTGCTGATATCAGCATCCTCCTGAATATGAACCTGGGGTCCTCACCTGCGCTGACCATCCTTGCAAGCCAGTACAGAGAAGCATCAGGATCGGAACCTCTGAGTGATTTTATGAATGCGGAGATCACATCGAAGTGGTAATCGCCTTCCTTGTCATAAAGCACTGCCTTTCTCTGTATCGATTCCTCGGCAGCTTCCTTCGTGATGCAGATCCTCGTGCCATCTTCCGGCGGAAATGAATCAGGAGTGGTCTCAACAGCAAGCTCAAGCGCATTCAGCAATGACCTTGCATCACCGGAGGCGACATCGACGAGGTGCTCCAGGGCTCCCTGCTCGAACTCCACCCTATATCTGCCGTAGCCTCTTTCCTTATCGCTTATTGCCTGCTCAGCTATCCTGAAAAGGTCATCATCCGTGAGCTTCTTAAGCTGGAAGACCCTGGATCTGGATACAAGCGCGGCATTGACTTCGAAATAAGGATTCTCGGTGGTTGCACCGATGAGGATTATCGTTCCGTTCTCAACCCACGGAAGAAGAGCATCCTGCTGGCTCTTGTTCCATCTATGGACCTCATCGACAAAAAGGATCGTCCTCATCCCATAGTGGTCCTTCCTGCGCTTTGCCTCCGATATCTCCTCCCTCAGCTCCTTTACACCAGAAAGAACAGCATTGAGAGTGGAGAAATGGCTTTCAGTGGAATTGGCAATCACCCTTGCCAGCGTAGTCTTTCCAGTCCCTGGAGGCCCATAGAGAATCACGGATGACAATCTATCTGCCTGTATAGCGCGCCTCAGGAGCCTCCCCTTTCCGAGGATATGGTCCTGTCCTATGTATTCTTCAAGATTCCTTGGCCTCATCCTGGCAGCCAGCGGCTCCGAGGATGGAGCGCTCTGTGAGAAAAGATCTTCCATCAGCTGCCCCAGAAAACAGTGTATATCGGATCGGAAGCCTCTGAGAGCGGCCTGTTCTTCAGCGTTCTCTCAGCATCCTCAAGGGAAACGAAATAGCATTCTGCTGCATATTCCGCAAGATCCTCTATATCAACCATACCGGCATTCTCTGGAATCTCTCCCCTGTATCCGGATGAAAGAAGATTCAGATATGCAAGCCTGATCGACTCGAACTCGTCAAAAGAAGGGGCAAATGCTCTCTCGAGATCATCTCTTCTAGCCTCAAGCTCATCAAAGAGGCATGACCTGACCCTATCGTAGCATTGAGATCTGAGCTCTGAGGAAAGGGATGTATCGGACTCTATGAATCTCCCCGGGTTCGCAGATAGCACAGAGGCTTCGCTGCGGATGATATCATCAGGGCTATCAAGAACAGAAACGACAATGGATGAAAGAGATGAAGCATACTGCTCCTTGTATACTGAATACATAGGAACGAACTTCTCATAGCAGGAATAGGAAGAAGGAATCAGATCAGCGATAGCCTCCCTATCCACCGACATCTCCCTATTCACCATATCCTCTGAAAGCACGAGGACTGCCGCTATCTCATTTGCTACGGCATCCTCAGGCTTTTCTGCTGTGCTCTGGCATGATAGCAGAAGCAATAATGCCAGCATCAATACAAAACAGCGACTCATATATCAGATATTAAGGTCAATGGGATAAAAAATCCATTGCATATGCGCATGCCGTTCTGCAATACAGCAGATCGAACATCAGGATTGCACTGATCTTGAACTCATCGTAATAATCGAACTCTGCTGCGAGGTTATCCAGTTCGCTTGTGAAGCTTAAAACACCTGTCTTATGGAGGATTATATTCTGATTGTTTTTAACATTTTTGTTGATAATATCAGAATTTGTAAGTACTCTGCTAGCGAGAAGAGAGAAACTCACTGACTCTGACAATAGGTGTTCAGCCAGTTTCTCTCTTTTTTCATCATCATAGTATACAAGCATTCCTGACTGGATGCTATTCGTATAATAAGAATTGTCGTCTCTTGCAAAGATGGTCGTTATTGCATTGATGTATATTCTTCTGTTGTTTTGCTTTGGCTCAAGCGCAATCATCACTCAGTTGCCATTTAGGCCATTGATATCATATAGAGCAACAATGCTATTGGGCTTGTTTGAATAGAAAATAGCTATTGGATCGGAAAGGTTTTCGGCTACTTCATTCACGATAGCCTTGTTTATGGTATTGCTATGTCCATGATTTTTCGTTTTGTCATAAAACAAACCTCTCGCAAGTTTGTCCTCATACATCTCTATTGTGACGTTCTCTAGCAGTCCGACTTCAGCAAATACTTGCGGAGTACTTCCATAGAATACTATAGTGTCATTGGGTTTATTGATATCAGCAATTGAAATTGCATCTAGATCTGCCGTAAAGCTATCAGGAACTGTATTCTGGAAAAGCCTATTGGATTGCTGGCCTTCATTGGTATTTTTCCATATATCTCCTTCCATGATTTTATTTCGTTTCCATTCTCTGATATACTTTCAGATATGGTCATAGAGGATTTAGATAGATTCAAGTCATTTGAAGTCTGGGACTTTGAGGATTTTCCTGCGTACCTCGTTGCTACAGACAAGGCTTCTTTCAAGTTAGTCAGACTTTCCTTTGATATCAATTCATCGAAGTTAATTATATCATCACCTTCTCCAAGAACAATGCCCGAAAGCAGCCCCTCTGTATCCAAAGAGAAAGCATTTGAAATGCTGATAGCCAATGAGTTCCCATCAAAATGAGGGTTGCTGTATAGCTCATCTGATATGAGTTTCGGGCTATATCTTATTGATTCAATCAGTTCAATTTGTTCCTGACCTAGTACTTCAGACAGTATCCTGTATTGAGGCTCTTCTGCCTTTACTGTTTCCCAGCACTGAAATCTCCACAACCGCCATATCATCAGCGCCCTTGGACCTAAGATCTCATATCCCTTTCCTCCGCGCCTAGCATCAGTCATCAGATTTGCCTATAGTGCAATCATCTCCGCTACCCTTCATCTTCCTAGAAATCAGAATAAGGGATGCATTATCAGAGGCAGATCGACAGCACAGGGATTATGATTATGGATAGCAGCAGGGAAATAGTGTTGACGAAGCTTGCTTTCTCTGAGTTCCCATCGAGCATTGCAACAAAGGCTGGGGATACGGAAGCAATAGGAGACCATGCCACCATCGTAGCAGCCTTGACAGCCTCTGCAGGCAGGAATGCCATGTAGTGCAGGATGATGGTGAATGCAGCTGAGATCAAGATCCTCAGCCCTATCATCAGGGATGCGCTTCTCAGGTAATCCTTGTTGAAATCAAGGCGGAGAAGCATTCCGACCATGAACATCGCAATAGGTCCGTTCGCCTGCCCGATGTACGAGGCGACAGTGAATAGCTGATCCGGCATTCTGAATCCGATGCATGCCGATGTCAGCATAATAATATATACAAAGAACGTAGGGATATGGATGAGAGTGGTTATCAGCGTCTTGAAGCTGAAGGACCTCTCATTGGATATTATCTGCTTCCCTATCGAGTAATCGACGCCATTGCACATGATGGAGTTGCCGGCATCATATAGGCACGTTGCGATTATTCCAGTAGGACCGACGAATCCAGATATGAAAGGCAGCGTGAAATTGCCGATATTGTATCCGGACATCCCGTTGATCAGGCACGCTCTCTCCTTCTTGTCCTTGCCTATGGATATCAGGTAGCCGGACATCATCTGCAGAAGATTACCGAAGAGCCCGAACAGTATCAGAACAAGAAGGCCATAGTCCATCCTGAAGGTCCTGAATGAGGAGATGATTGCGGCAGGAAGCGTAACATCAAGCGTTAGCTTTGCAAGCATCCTGCCATCGCTTTCCTGGAATACATGCCTGCACTTCAGGAAATATGCTATGAAAATCATCAGCACATAGCTGAGAGCCCTTATTATCACCTCATTCATCGCAAAACCACCGGCAGTAGATTATTACACTCTCGATGATTCTTCAAGGATGCATCAGGCAGCATGCTCTATATATATCCTCAGCTTCTCCTCTATAGCCCTGCGTCTGTTCCTGACTGTAGCGGCAGTGATGCCGAGATTCCTTGCTATCTCTGCAACCTGAAGCCTCGCTTTTCCTCCCAGGCCATACACCGATTCAATCAGGAATGCCTCATCATTGCTGAGGACTGAGTGGATTGCGGCATCAAGAGCTGCAAGCTCATTTGCCTGCTCGAAATCATCCTGCAGATTCTCTTCGGATGCTATATCCAGGATAAGGCTTCTTCCTTCCTCGTCCTCCTTGGGCTCATCGAGGCTTATGCTTAGCTGGGAATACCTGATCATCATGATTTCCCTTACCTCCTCTTCCGATACCCCCATTGCCTCTGCATATTCCTCTTCGCTGCGATCGGGACCTAGCTTGGCAAGCACCTTGTTGAATGCGTGGAGTCTCTCGCACTGCCACTTGGGAATGCGTACCACCCTGTATGCCTTGTTCAGGTACTGGCGGCATTCAAGATTCATTGAATACATAGCATATGAAAGAAGGGAGCATCCGTTCTCATTATCCGGATCGTATTTTCCTAAGGCCTTGAAGAATCCGATCATTGCCTCCTGCTCAAGGTCGTCATAATGAGACCCCTGCCATCTGAACGATGCATCGAATCTCCTTGCTACCTCCCTTATTGCGCCCATGTACTCATCGAGGATGCATCCCTGTGCCTTAGGGTTTCCTTTCTTTGCTGCCATAATCATTTCCCTGTCTGCCATATGAACCTCCGCACATATAGAATCAGGCACCATGTAGGACATATGATGTCCCATATATTAATTTTCTCAGGAATTGCGGAAACAGTGATATGATGGGCTATGTACACTATATATAGCCTGAAATACCTGATGGCAAAGCAAAGCAGGAGAATATATTTACGCGAAGAGTACGATGATACAGTCATCGATGCCCTTAGGAAAGGAAAGATTGTCGTAATAGGCATAGGTCCTGATCTGGAATTCAAGGGTGCTTCCGGAAACGTGCACGAGATAGCGGTTGCGATAAAGAACGGGACGATGGGATTCGGAAAGCCCTTGATAAACCCTATAATCGGTCCTTCAGGCGAGTGGTACCTGCTATTGGAGATGAAGAGAAGCAAGGGAGCGAGAATAAGAAGATACGTGCCAAGGAGCACGAAGAAACGGACTGAGTCCGTGCTTGATATCCTGCAATACACATCGGGATCCTTCATATCGGAGCTTTCTGCGCTGCTTTCTCGCTCCGAGGATGGTGTAATAAGGGATCTGGCTATGATACGAAGGAGCATGAGAATGCAGAGGAAGGCTAAAAATACACCTGCTCTACATATTCGATGATTATCTTATATGCATACAGGGATAGCTTCCGACGATGGCAGGACCTAGGAAGCCGGCAACGTGCCGATCGCGGCATATTCCATTCAAGGAGGCAGGCGGCCTCCTTTTTTAATCGCTTGATGGAAAACCATGGTGACGCGAGGTGGTGACATGATAGGAGAAATCTATTATATTAACAAAGTTAAAAGAATCAGTAATTCGATTTTGAATATCTAAGGAAGGGAAATATGGTTGCTGACAAGAGCATTAAGGAATTGGAGAATTCCCAGGTAGCACTGACAATCACAGTCGATGCAGAGACTATCGAGAAGGCATACGCAAAGAGACTTGCAAAGTATGCTTCCAGCCTGCAGATCGATGGATTCAGGAAGGGCAAGGTGCCAACATCTGTCGTAGAGAGGAAGTACGGCAGCTCAATCAGAGAGGAAAGCACATTCGATTGCATGGAAGAGAACCTCAAGGAAGCTATAGAGACACTTGAAGAGGATAAGAAGCCTTTGGCATTCTCGACTCCTGCTCTTCAGGATGAGGAGAAGCTGATTCCTTTCCAGAAGGACAGCGCTGTCACATTCACAGTAGTATATGACGTATATCCTAAGTTCGACCTGCCAGAGTACAAGGGCCTCGAGGTCAAGGTTCCTCAGGTCGAGATCACAGATGAGGATGTAAACAAGGAAATCGATATCCTCAGGGATCAGAACGCAATGGTCATCAGGAAGGACGGAAAGGCTGAGAAAGGCAATATCGTCACAATCGACTATGCTGAGATCGATCAGGATGGAAATACAGTCGAGGGAACAGACAGAAAGGATTTCACATTCACAATCGGATCAGGCTACAACTTCTACAAGCTTGATGATGATGTGATCGGAATGGCAAAGGATGAGGAGAAGGATGTCGAGAAGACATATACAGAGGAAGACAACGTCCCTGGATATGCTGGAAAGACAGTCAGGCTCCATATTGCCGTAAAGGAGATCAAGGTAAGGGAGATCCCTGCTCTCGATGACGATTTCGCACAGGACGTAAAGGAAGAGTATAAGACAGTACAGGACCTTGTAGATGCAACAAAGGCAAAGCTTGAGAAGAACCTCGACGAGAAGATGAAGGGCGACAAGATCGAGGCCCTCATGGCAGATATCCTCTCGAAGACAGAGATCGCCGTTCCAGCATCGATGGTCGATATGGAGCTCGAGCAGAGCTGGAAGCGCTTCGTTCAGCAGTCAGGTCTTGAGGAAGACCAGCTCATGAAGTTCTTCAAGATGCAGAACCAGACAAAGGAAGCCATCATCGAGCAGTGGAGAGAACCAGCTGTCAAGAACATCAAGGAGCAGATCATCCTTGAGGCAGTGAAGAAGAAGGAAGACTTCGAGCTCGATCAGGCTGAGCTTGAGAAGGCATATGAAGAGCAGCTCAAGAACATCCAGGATGAGGGTGCGAAGGACTACTACAAGAATATGATCAAGGATGACATGCAGTTTGCAAAGGTCGTTCCATTCCTTCTTGAAAACAACAAGTTTGTTCCTGGCGATAAAGTAAGCTATAAGGATTATATGTCGCAGGGCATTCAGGAGTAATAGGATTTGATAAAACCCAAGATGAATACACTCGTCCCCTATGTCGTTGAGCAGTCGGGGACGGGCGAAAGGCAATATGATATCTTCTCACGCCTTCTCAAGGACAGGATCATCTTCGTAGATGGAGAGATCAGCGACGCTCAGGCAGATCTGGTCGTTGCTCAGCTGATATTCCTTGAGAGCGAGAACCCGAAGAAGGACATCAGCCTGTATATCAACAGCCCGGGAGGCAGTGTTACTGCCGGGCTTGCCATCTATGACACCAT
>JAXFQZ010000158.1:0-2511 GCA_034178685.1 Candidatus Ornithospirochaeta sp.
TCCCTGAGGGCGAGGCCAATCCTTCTGAATCCATAAATACTTCCGGTATCTGCAAATATTTCCTTTATTCTTTCCCTTAATCCAGCGTCCGGGTCATCTGCTGCTCTCTTGGCCCAGTTGAGATACGAGCTCTTTGGCACGTCATAGAATGCCAGAAGCTCCGACAGGCAGAACTCTTTCCTCAGTTCCCTGATGTTCCTGTACTTTTCTTTCCTCTCGAGGTTCTTCGCTCTGACTCCTGGATTAAGGGCAGCGCTTTTTGTTTGTCCTCAACTGTCAACTGGAATAATGAAAAGACTTTGAAGACAGGCACCAGCTACAATAAAAGCAAGAATATTCCCCAAACGACGAATGCCCCTCATCATGAGGGTTGAAATCTGGAGTATGAGGATGTACTCTTAGACTAGATCTGGTAAATCTAACTAAGGATGGCCGTCAATGCAGCTCAGGGAAGGAGCTTGTGTCGATGGCCTCTAGTTTTTCGGACCTGAGCTTTCTCTTCAGGTAGCTGTAGTCTCCGAAGCCGTTGTAGAGCTCATGCTTCTTCTGCAGCGTCCAGCCGATCGTCAGGATCTTGTTGGCTATGTGGATTGCTGCAGTCTGCTTCCTCTTGTGTCTTCCGACCAGGGAATCCCACTCCTCTTTCAGAGGGCAGTCGCTCTTCCTATGGTCGAATGACCATCCTGCCTGGACGATGTTCTTCCTTATCGGCTTGCACCCGTAGCTCGAGATGCCTCCTATGCGGCACCTGTCGCCTGACTGGTCGATGCGAGGGACCAGGCCCACGTAGTTCCTGAGCTGCTTCGGTGAATAGAACCTCTTCCCATCACCCACATAGGCGAGGATGGATGCTGCGGTGAGGAGTCCCACGCCTGGGATCGAGAGCCAAGGGAGGGAAATCCCCGGTTCCTTCACCAGTGCTTCGCGCATCATGTCCTTGTACCTGTCTATGCTGGCCTCCGTGAGGGATATGGCGCTCTCGACCATGCATGCATCTTCGAGTGGAATGCCTGAGAGGTACTTTGAGATGACATCGATCCTGGAAGCGTTGCCCTCCAGGTCCTTCTTATTGATGGATGGGAATCCGTTCATGTTGAAGATGGAGTGCAGCTTATTGACCAGCATAGTCCTCTGCTTCTTGGCGAAGTCATAGGAGTTGAGTATCTCCCTAAGGTTTGAATCGGAGAGGGAAGGGACGTCAATCGCGACGATGCTCTCCTCCGCAGTGTCCCTGATGTATCGTGCGATCTTGACGCAGTCCTGCCTGTCGGTCTTTACCTGCGACTGGAAGATTATGTGGAGCTTCCCCGGATTCAGCAGGAAAAGCTTCACGCCTGCCTCCTGGATCTCCCTCGCGAAATTGTTGGATGACGTTCCGCCCTCTATGGCTACGATGTCGTCCTTCCTCAATGCAGAGATGAATGATTGCCTTCCTTCCGGTGTCATGGATCCAGAAACAACCGTCCTGTCCTCGAAGTTCCTTTCCTTTGTCAGGATGCAGACCTTCGATGTCCTCTTCGAAAGATCCATCCCGAGGATCCTTCCGTAGTTATCGAGCCTCATGTGTCCGGCCCTCCCAAGATGTGAGATTTGACTGCTTTCGGACGATACATTCGAACATGAAGTGCTGGCTTAGCCTCTTCGTATTTTGTTAATGGGTTCCAGGGAACCGCAACGCGGCTCCCTGCTCCCGCCGAATAAGTAATCGATAACCAACCCGATCGGTTTTTTTAGTTGAAGTAATCTCAATGTGAGCTCTTCACAAAAGCGGAATGACCTGTGGTTGGCTTCCTTCTGCCGTCACAGAAAGAATAGCATCAGTCCTTATACAGTTGAGGACATCTTAGTTTCTCTGTGCTTCCACGGGAAACCTGGTCTAATTGAAGAAAGCAAGACTGGAGGCGAAGCCTAGAGAGATGTAGATCGGCTTTGCCATGATATGCCAGGCTCTATCTTTCCTTGCTGTTCCTGATAGCAGCGAGGAATAGGATCATTCCTGCTCCAAGAAGGATGTGCCCTATGCCTGCAATGCCGGATATTGATGCATCAAGCGCCTTTGTGAACGCGTATCCCGTGACTTCAAGCGTTCCTCTTAGTGCCATCATCAGGGCTGTAAGCAATAGCCCTATGTTATAGCAGATCATGAAAGGCCTGTATGTCCTTGTCTTCTCGATTGCTCTTCTTTCTGAGAAAAGAGATGCGAATAGGAATACAGCCATGCCGAGCATGAATAGGTGAGGATGGACCTTCGATAGCATCGTGATTCCTGTGAATCCCATGATCCTTGTGAGTTCCCTGTAATACACTCCGAATGCAAGCGCTGCTGATGCGTATGCGATTGCGATATCGGTATGCTTTCTCATCTTTCCTCCATTTCGGCTCTGTAGCCGATTACTACGGTCCAGACATATGCAAGCGTCTTCGGGATCATAAGCATCCCAAGAGCAGGTACTTTGTCAGCAAATAGCACTACAGGGATGTAGAATGCGAAGCTGAGGACGACTGTGAGAT
>JAXFQZ010000175.1:0-8604 GCA_034178685.1 Candidatus Ornithospirochaeta sp.
CCCCTATATTCATGCTTCTCGGGATCATCGACCGGCAGCCGGAAAGAAGGGATGAATGCCTTGAGAGAATAGAGGAGCATGTGCGCGTATTCATAGGCCTTACATCCAGGAGCGGGAAATGAGGTACGGAAAGACAAGGAAGGCGCTTCTCTTCTGGACGCTCTTCATAGGACTAGGCGCAGTATACGGATCCACTATGATGTTCATACGTCCTGACGGATCTCTTCTGGGGATGGAGACTCTCCTGCCCTATTTCAAGGTTCTTCCGCTCTCCAGATACCTTTACAACGACTATGTATTCCCTGGCATAGCCCTTCTATCCATAAACGGAATACCGAACCTCATTGCATCATATCTCATAATAAGGAAGAGAAGGAGCGGGATAGTGCTTGGAACGGTGCTCGGGATCACGCTGATGATGTGGATTACCATACAGTTCATCATCTTCCCTCCGAACTTCCTATCGCAATCATACTTCATCTTCGGCTTCATCCAGATGGCCACGGGCTACGCTGCATACGTGTTTCTCTGCCAGGAGAGCATGGAGCAGGAATACGATGGATATGAAAGCATAGGAAAGGATAGCACAAGGGCCGTTGTATACTTCTCCAGGCTAGGATACACGAAGAGGCTTGCATATGAGGAGGCAGAGAGAACCGGTGCAGATATCATATGCATAAGATGCAGGGAGAGAACGGAAGGAACCCTGGGCTTCTGGTGGTGCGGCAGATTCGCAATGCATAGGTGGCCTATGGCGATAGACGATGTGGATATCTCGCGATACAGCTCGATACACATATTCTCCCCTATCTGGGTCTTCACGATAGCATCCCCTATCAGGGAATTCATGATCCGGTACAGGAATGAGATCAAGGATTATTCCCTGACAGTATGCCACTTCCAGCCAGCAGGCTATAGATACATAGCGAAGGAAGCCGAGAAGCTCATTGGAAGGGCTCCAAGGGAATTCGGGAGCTATTCAACACGGCTCGGGAAGACAGGAAGAAGGCATATATAGATGAAAAACGGCTCCGAAGAGCCATTTTCCATCATTCCCATTCCTTGATGCCCTTGAGGATCTTGTCCTTGCTTCTCCTCTTTGGATTCACGGCCTTCTCTATCATGCCGACTGTCTTCGTAAGGACTGCTGCGATCAAGAAGTACATGATTGCAGTGAGTATAAGAGGGAAGAATGCCTCATACGTCCTGCTTCTGACAAGGTCGCTGATCTTCGTAAGGTCAAGCACCGCGATGTATCCTACGACCGAGGTCTCCTTGATAAGAGTGACAACCTCATTCCTGTAGATAGGAAGGAAGTGCTGCGCTGCCTGAGGCAGGAGGATCCTGAAGAAGCTCTGGCTGTCGGAATAGCCGAGGGCTGTCGAAGCCTCAAGCTGACCGCGTCCGATTGCATTGTAGCCGACGCGGAGCATATCGATCATCGAGCATGCGAACATCAGGGAGAATCCCACGACGGAGACCCACATGCCGCTGAGCCTTGAGGATCCGAATACAATGTAGTAGAGGATCATCAGGAGAAGGACCGTAGGCATTCCATGTATAAGCCATAGGAAGAAGTTCGTGAGCGAATTCGCGAATATATTCCCATGGCGGCAAAGCATGTATATGCCGAAGCCGAGAATCGTTCCGGCCAGGATCGATGCAAGCGTTATGAAGATCGTCACGCCGGCGCCCTGCACGAAGAGCTTCCATCTGGATTCCTTCATGAATGTCTTGTAGAAGCTATTGCTAAGCTTATCGAAGAAGCCAAGGTCCGAATCATCCTCTCCAAGGATAACGAGCCTGATAGGCGTCGTATAGTAGACCTCCGAGAGAGTACCTGTCTCGTTTCTCTCCTCGCTGACCACGATGTTCATTCCGATATCGTACTTTCCAGTCTCTACGCCTGGTGCGATTGCCTCGAACGGGACCTCGAAGAACTCAGGAGTATAGCCATAAGCCCTTGCGAAGCGGCATGCGAAATCCACATCGAAGCCCGAGAGCTTTCCGTTGCCAATGAACGAGAATGGCTCATAGCCGCCTTCGATGGCAATCGAGATCGTCCCGTTCTCCCCTGTGAAGCCTCCGATGTCGCATGTATCGGTATCGGGATCGAAGTCTGCGATCCAGTAGTCATAGAGCTCGGCAAGCATTCCGTTCTCATGGCTTTCCCTGATGAACTCATTGAGCTCTCTGAGGATCCTGTCCTTCCTGGAGTTGTTCCCGATGATGCATGTAGCATTGATATACCCTGCAGGCTCCTCGATGGTTGTAAGCTCCGGGTGGTTCTTCTTCTGTACGCCGAAGCTCACTTCCTCAATGAGGTATGCATCGATCTTGCCCGATGTTAGAGCGAGTATCAGGTCGTTCGGCATCGTATAGTACTGGAATGCCGTCTTCGGCACCCTGTCCCTGATCAGCTCCTCATAGAGAACAGCTGTCTGGACTCCTATGTTCCTGCCATTGAGATCCTCAATGGTCCTGAACTCTGACTTTGCCGCAAGGAGCGACAAGGACAGAACTGCCAGCATGGCTAAAGCAAGAATCCTCTTCATCACTCCTCCACCCACTTGAATGTCATGTCTATCTCATGCGCATAACCGCTGCCATCTCCCCTGCAGTCCTTCATCACAACGCCTGTAGCAGGCTCTGCGAGAAGGTCCTGGAAGAGCTTGGATTCCGATGTATGCACATCGAACTCATCACCGTTGTACTTGATGAACATGCTGAGCACATCGAGCTTCTCAGAGTACTCGATCCTGACGAGGATATCAGGGATGAAGGAGCTTGCGGCGATATTGTTGATGCATATCTCCTCGATTGCAAGCATGAGCTTGCTCAGACGCTCTGCCTCGATCAGCAGCTTCTCTCCATAGCTCTGGAGCTCATCGTTCATAGCCTCGAGATCGAAGTCGGTCGAATCTATCCTGTATGTGAGGGTAGAGAGCCTCTGTATGAACTTGCGTGTCATCTCCTTCTGAGGATGCTCGAAGATCTGCTTCGGCGTTCCCTCCTCATAGACCTCGCCATTGTACATGAAGAGGACCCTGTTGGAGATCTTCCTTGCGAAATCCATCTCATGTGTGACGATCATCATCGTCCTTCCTGTCTTAGCAAGCATCTTGATTACAGACTGGACCTCTCCGATCATCGATGGGTCGAGCGCGGAGGTAGGCTCATCGAAGAGGATGATATCGGGATCCATGGCAAGCGTCCTTGCTATCGCGATTCTCTGCTGCTGGCCTCCGGAAAGCTCGTCAGGATAAGAGAAGACCTTTGTGGCAAGACCTACCTGCTGCAGGAGGTACATTGCCTTGTCATATGCTTCCTGCCTGCTTCTTCCAAGGAGCGTGATCTGGGGATTCATGATATTCTCGATCACGGTAAGATGCCCGAACAGATTGAAGGACTGGAACACCATCCCCATCTTCTTCCTCACCTCATTGAGGTTGCAGCCTCTTGCTGTGATATCCTGTCCGTCTACGATGATGCTTCCCGATGTAGGCTCGGTCAGCATGTTGATACATCTGAGCAATGTCGATTTTCCGGTACCAGAGGGTCCGATAATGGAAATCACGTCGCCATTGTTTATCGTAACGCTTATATCCTTAAGCGGGATCGTATCGTCATCGAATTCCTTTCTCAAGTGCTTAATCTCTATCATCTCACTCCAAAAAAAGAATCAGACAGCCCGATAGACAAAGGCGCAGACATCCATAAGGATGCTACCTGTAAACCCCTTTTCCTCTATCTACCTTCCTGCTGCCCATGAATCTTGTTCCTTTTTTCAATATCGTGTTCCTTTTTAATACATGCATCCCCCTGCGTCAATGCAAATAAGGCTTTTTTTCGCGATTTGGAAAACAATTCCATTCCATGGGCTTTGAATCTATAATACAGCCATGAGAATAGCAGTGGTTACAGGAGCCTCCTCCGGAATGGGAAGGGACTTCGCAAAGGCAATAGACAGCCGTTACGATCTGGATGAGATATGGCTCATAGCAAGGAGGAAGGACAGGCTCGATGGGCTTGGAAAGGAGCTCAGCGCCTCCTCAAGGTCCATTCCGCTGGACCTCACTGAGAAAGAAAGCATCGAGCATCTACGCGCTCTTCTTCTGCAGGAGAAGCCTGAGATAGAAGTGCTTGTCAATGCAGCAGGCTTCGGCGTATTCGGAGCATTCGCAGATAACCAAGCAGAGCAGAGCGATATCGTCACGCTCAACAGCAAGGCGCTTGTGGACGTCACATTCGAGTGCCTGAAATACATGAGAAAGGGAAGCTCTATAATCAACCTTGGATCGAACTCATCATGGCAGCCTGTTCCGTACATGGCTGTATACGGAGCATCGAAGGCATTCGTTCTCAGCTTCTCAAGGGCACTTGGCGCTGAGCTCAGGCCAAGGGGAATAAGAGTGTTATGCGTGTGCCCGGGCTGGATCAGGACAGAGTTCTTCGAGAGGGCAGTCCATGATGATACCATCGTCTATTACGACCGGTTCTACGAAAGCAGGGATGTCGTCGAAAGAGCAATGAAGGACCTGGAGAAAGGCAGAGCGGTCTCCATTCTCGGCTTGCCCGTAAGGATGCAGGTTCGTCTCGTAAAGCTGCTTCCCGTAAAGCTCGTGATGAGGATATGGCGCAGGCAGCAGAAGAAGCCCTTTTGATACAAACAGCAAAACAATGCCATGATAATGATATAAAAATCATTATTTTCCCTATTCCAGGCCTATCTGTGCCATTATTTGCAATTAAATGATTTATTGGCTATGGTCAGTCTATGCACATACAGGTTTTCAGGAAGGATACGCACGAGCTTTACACTACGCCTCTTCTGCAGCAGACAGCCTACTGGTCTGAAGTCAAGAGCAGGCTGGGCTTTGTCCCGCTTGCTTTCGAGATGCTTGTCAGGGAGAAGGACATGCATCCTGGCATCAGGTCCTCAGCAAGGCTAGCAGACGATGTGCTTGTGCTATACAGGAAGATCGCAGATGACCAGGCTGTATGCTATATACCCTACGGTCCTCTGCTATCACCCGATGAGCATCTGCAGGGGGAATTCATAGAATCGCTGTCGGAGGAGCTAAGGAGGATGCTCCCTCAGGATACCATACTGATAAGGTATGACCTGCCATGGCTGGTCGGAGAGGAGATGGATGCTGCATCCAGGCAGATCATGATGAACTGGGGCACTGTGAACCACAACATTAGGCTATCGGGATCGGGAATGCTGCCTTCAAGCACATGCTTCGTGGATCTCTCTGGAAGCGAGGAGTAGATCCTTGATTCCATGAAGAGCAAGACAAGGTACAACATAAGGCTCTCGGAAAGGCGGAACGTGACTGTAAGGGAAGGAGGAGAGGAGGATCTTCCCCTATTCATGTCGCTATACAGGGAGACAGCAGAGAGAAACGGAATCAGATCGCACAAGGAGGATTCGTTCGCATCGCTGTTCTGCGTAGACGAGGATGACGCTGAGGTGAAGCTGCTTATCGCAGAGCGCCTTGGCGAGCCCCTTGCCGCCCTCTTTCTATCTATCTCCGATGACAGGGCAAGCTATCTTTACGGAGCCTCCTCCTCAAGAGGAAGGGAGCATATGCCTACCTATGCATTGCAGATGCGGGCGATGATGGAAGCAAAGAGCAGGGGAGCGAGGGAATACGACCTATTCGGAATCGCACCAGAGGGAGAAATGAATCATCCCCTATCAGGACTCTCAAGATTCAAGCTCGGCTTCGGAGGAAGAAGAGTCAGCAGGATGGGCTGCTGGGATTATCCCCTGTCAGATAAAGCAGAGCTCTTCTTCGCAGAAGAGCAGAGCTGGGAGAAATACCATACGAGGTGATCAGCCCCTGAAGTTCTCAGGGAGGTTCTTCCTCTCTTCCATGAATTCCTTGTAGAAGGGCATGAAGACGCTGCCGTCCCTGATCACGCAGCCTGTGGGCTTGTGCGCCCTTATCAGGTCCCCGCACTTCCCGCACGTGAGGCATATCCTCTTCGGATCGATCCTGCCGCTGCGGATTATCTGGTTCGCGAAATCAGGATCCGCGAAGGCCATCCTTCCGAAGAGCATGCCATCGCACATGCCCTTCTCCACTGCCCCGGCTGCATACAGGTCGGAGTACTCCCTAAGGTATGTCGGTGCAGATCCGTATACAACCATATCAGGAACCGCCCTCTTTATCTCAGAGACTCCATGAATCATCCTCGAAAGCCCTTCGAACGGATGCTCATCAGGAGGGTACTTGCCTGCATCGAACGGGCGGGTCACATGCGTCGTAGCATATGGGTTCCCCATTGTGATATCGACCATCCTGACACCCATATCGTAAAGCTCTCTTACGAGCCTCTTCGGCTCTGAGAGATCCATGTTCCCATTCTCGTCCTGCCCGAAGCCCCTGCACTCCGCAGGGTATCCATCATATATCCCGATCCTTGATGTAACGATGAAGCCGTCCTTCTCGTAGGCCTTCGCAGCCTTGATGGAGTTCTTCAGGAGCCTCGTCCTGTTCTCGTAGGAACCGCCGTACTCGCCCTTCCTGCCATATGCCGCTATGACCTCCTGGAAGAGATAGCCATGGCATGATTTTATATCAACAGCATCGAATCCCGCCCTCCTTGCAAGAAGCGCGGACTGCCCGAATGCATCCTCAAGGGACTTCAGGTAATCATCTGAGACGATGCATGAGTCATCGGCTGCCCTGAAGCTCTCGAGCCAGGGATTCCTCTGGGCAATGAGCGGTGCTGGCCTGTTTCCTGGATTAGAGTACCTTCCTGAGTGGTTTGCCTGCATCACAAGGAATGGCTCGAAGCCATTTGCCTTGAGTCCGGCTTCCTTTACGCGCTCATTCATGCGCCTGAAGGCATCGAGGTTCTTCTCATTGATCAGAAGCTGGGTCCTTGACGACCTTCCCTCCTCCACGACCGATATAGCCTCGTACCAGATCACTCCCGATCCGCCCCTTGCCTCGTTCACATACCTGCGCTCAGTGTACTCAGAGGGCCTTCCGTCATCTGTCGAGTCAGCACCTTCCATAGGGGCAATGCCAAGCCTGTTCGGGACAGTGATGCCCTGGAAGGAAACAGGTGCCGAGAGAACCGCAGTGCTTTCAGCAAAAGGAAGCTCTACCCCGAGCTCCCTGCACTTTGCAAGTACTTCATCAAGGCTTCTGTAATGGAATCGTTCGTGTTTCATCTTCTACCTCAGGATTATTCTACACGAAAACACGAGGAATCAAATACAGGATTAAAAACCAACACATCCGGAAAGAATTGTCACTTGCCTATGAGAATGCGATAAGCAAGGTCCTGAATGGATGAAGGAACGAATCTGAGCAGCTTCATCTTAAGGCTGTTTCCCACATTGTAGTACCTTCTTGGCCTCTTATCGGAGGCAGCCTTCATATAGCATGAAGCGAAGAGAGAAGGATCCTTTGCTTTCCTGAGCTCTCCATCCATCAGAGGCCTTAGAAGGCGCAGGAACCTCTTATAGCGCTTCGTCTCGGAAAGCAGGGCATCGAATGAAGCATCGATTCCTCCTTGCATACTGGTCCTGAACGCACCTGGGCGTATCGCTGTAACGGACACTGGCGACGAAATCAGCTCGCGCCTGAGCGAGTCCGTGTAGAAATCGACAGCATGCTTGGTGAGAGGATAGTAGCCATGGATCGGGATCGCAGGGATCCTTGCGTATTCGCTTGATATATTGATTATCCTGCCATGGCCCTTCTCAAGGAGGGGGAAGAAGAGATTGCTGAGCTTGAAGACAGCGAGGAAATTCACTGAGAGGATCCGATCCATGGTATTGTACGGCATCTCAACAAACGACCCGAGCACGACAAGGCCTGCGAAATCCGAGAGGATGTCGATCCTGTCAGTGAAGCGCATCACGTAATCCCTGAAGGCCTCCAGGCTGCTGTCATCCGTCACATCGAGATGAACAAGGTGCTCATTGCCTCTGACCTCATTCTCCTTTATAGATAAATCGCCTTCGAAGACTGTATAACCGGCCTCAAGAAGCCTTCCGATTGCCGCCTGGGCAAGCCCCGAGCGGCTTCCTGCTATTACTGCATACATATATTATAAAGGATAACAGCAATCATATCGCTATTGAAGACAAAAAGGCTGCCGAAGCAGCCTTATGTTTCTGGATAGCAATCAGAGAGTGCCATCGAGGATAGCATCAACGACCTTGCTTCCGACGAGGAAGTTGTTCTTCCTTGCTGTTGCGAAGATATCAGCAGACTCGACAGACTCGTCTGAGTCGAGGTATTCATTGACGCTCCAGAGGCTCTCTGGCGTTGAGCCATACATGAATACATCCATGTTAACGCTATCGCGGATGACGATATACCTATCGAGCATTCCGAGGCGGTCGAGCACGACTGCGATTGCGACATCCTCCATCTCTGTAAGTGCATATGGATCCGGCGCATTGTAGAACTCATTCATCAGGAGAGCATTCTCCTCATCGTGAGGTCCCTTCCAGTAGTTGTCACCGGAAACAGTCGTTCCCTTCTGGACCTTAGGATCCCTGAGAGCCCATTCAGCATTGTCGAAGGTGCGGGCCATTACACGCTTTGTCTTCTCAGTCGTAGCGAGCTCTGT
>JAXFQZ010000039.1:0-18563 GCA_034178685.1 Candidatus Ornithospirochaeta sp.
ACGCGCCGCCAGCGTTCGTTCTGAGCCAGGATCGAACTCTCCGTCATGGATCCCCGGGCAAGCCCGGGGCTATGTTCTTCGTCCTTTCCCGTCGCTCGCACGAACCGGCTTTTTGCTTTTTCCGCTCTATTTTGCCGTTCGTTTGAATTGACAGAGGCCTGCTATGCCTCTATTTTCCTTCTCTCTTCCCCTTCGCTCATCTATGTCAAAGACCTTTTTCCGCCGGCCGTCATCTGCCGGCCAACGTCATAGTAATCTACACGATTGCCCCTTCATTGTAAACCCCTTTTCTGAAAATTTTTCGCCTATTTTTTCTATTACTACTGTATTTTCATACACCAGATTGAATTATCTGCAAAATATTTCTTTTATTTTTCATAGTATTGACACTGTATGTTGAAAAAAGTATATCGGTTTTCATGGAATGCGACATGACCAAGGGATCCCCCTTGAAGCTATTATTATCTTTCAGTCTGCCAATATTCTTCGGCAATCTATTCCAGCAGCTATATGCTATGGTCGACACTATAGTCGTCGGCAGATTCGTCGGTGTCGATGCGCTGGCTGCTGTAGGTTCGACATCCGGCTTCTCTTTTATGGTGATAGGTTTCGCACAGGGTCTCACTGCCGGCTTCTCGGTCCTTATCAGCCAGAAATACGGGGCAAAGGACTATAAGGCTCTGAGAAAGACCTATGCTATGAGCATCTTCTGCTCTGCATGCTGCTCTCTTCTGATCGCGATTGCTTTCGCCTTTCTATCGATGCCTCTTCTCAGGCTTATACATACGCCTGAGAATATAATAGCGGATGCCAATTCTTACATACTTATTATATATATTGGAATCGGAGCCTCTGTCTTCTACAATCTCTTCTCATCTGTCCTCAGGGCCGTGGGGGACGGCAGAAGCCCTCTCTACTTCCTGCTTATATCCTCTGTCCTCAATATTGCGCTGGACATATTCTTCGTAATCGTCTTCAGAATGGGCTGTGCCGGAGTCGCGATAGCAACTGTGATCGCGCAGTCGCTCAGCGCTGTCATATCCTATTTATATATAAAGCGCAGATTCCCGCTATTCTCCATCTCCCCTTCTGATTTCAGGATCGATAGAGCACTATGCATGAAGCTGCTGAGGATCGGCCTTCCGGGCGCGCTGCAGTTCTCTGTATGCGCTATCGGAGTGATCATCGTCCAGTCATCGATAAACACTTTCGGTTCCGATACCGTTGCCGCCTACTCTGTCGGGAACAAGATCGAGAACCTCATTGTCCAGTACTTCCCTGCCATAGGCATGGCAATCTCGACATTCGCTGGCCAGAACCTGGGAGCAGGAAGAATAGACAGGATACACAGGGGCTTCAGGACTGCACTCGTCCTGATGATCGCATCATCCATTGTGACCTCCGTCATCGGCATAATGCTCGCAAGGTCCTTCTGCTACATCTTCGTCAGCAGGGAGACGACCTCAGAGGAAGTGATATCCATGGCTGTCCAGTATATGCGCATAGTCTCGCTTTTCTTCATACCTCTAGGCTCCATATTCATCTTCAGGACTGGCTGCCAGGGGCTTGGATCGGGGCTCATCCCTATGATCTCATCCCTTCTCGAGCTTGGCTTCAGGGTAATATCGACGCTGACGCTCCCAGGGCTTTTCGGATACCTGGGAATATGCTTTGCATCACCTCTTGCATGGGTTGCCGCAGGAGGGCTTCTGCCGATATGCTACATACTCCAGATCAGGAGAATAGAGAAAAGATACGGAATCTGCAAAGCGTGACGCTCAGGCATATGCTTCATATTGCTTTCCATCATGGACAATTGTGAAGATTATCATATCGGGCTATTGCAATTAATGGAAAAAAATGATAATTTTACGCCGTTGCACGTCATAGCTTCATGGGCCGCTAGCTCAGTTGGTAGAGCAACGCCCTTTTAAGGCGTGGGTCACAGGTCCGAATCCTGTGCGGCTCATAAATCGTGTATGTCTCCCTCGTCTAGTGGTTAGGACAACGGGTTTTCATCCCGTCAACGCGGGTTCGATCCCCGCGGGAGATGTAGCCTCCATGATCGGGAGGCCTTTTTTATTTACATAAAATAAGAACCTGTAAGCATAATATTCCTTAAGACAATCGAAATGTGAGATACTCAGACCATGAATCAGTACAGTCCACTGCTAGAGAGACAGAAAGAATACTTCAGCACTGGGGAGACCAGAAGCTATGCATTCAGACAGGAAATGCTCGATAGGCTATACAGGGCATTGAAGGATAATGAGAGCAGCATCCTCGGCGCCTTGGGCAAGGACCTCGGGAAGAGCGATTTCGAGGGCTATGCCACTGAGCTGGGAATCGTATACGAGGAAATCAGATACATGAAGAAGCATCTGAGGTCATTCATGAGGAAAAAGAGGGCGCATAGCCCTATTACGCAGTTTCCATCAAGGTGCTACAGGATCTCCGAGCCCCTTGGAAGCGTCCTCATAATGAGCCCATGGAACTATCCTGTGCAGCTCACTCTTGTTCCTCTTATCGGAGCTATTGCGGGAGGAAACACAGCAATAGTGAAGCCTTCGAGGTACTCAGTCGCATCATCCGGGATCCTGGCAAGGATCCTCAGCGATGCGTTTGACAGCAGATACATCGCAGCAATAGAGGGCGGCCATGAAGTGAACTCAGCGCTTCTTGAGCTCAGATTCGATATGATCTTCTTCACAGGCTCTCCGAATGTCGGGAGAATCGTAATGGAGAGCGCATCGAAAACACTCACTCCTGTAGTGCTTGAGCTGGGCGGGAAATCACCCGCGATCATAGACGGCACAGCCGACATCAGCCTTGCCGCAACGCGTCTTGCCTGGGGCAAGTTCCTCAACTGCGGCCAGACCTGCGTCGCTCCTGACTATGTCCTGATTAAAAGAGGGCTGGAGGATGAGTTCGTGAAGAGGATGAAGGAGAGCATCTCAAGGATGTTCACCTCAGATCCTCTCTCATCCCCTGAATTCGGCAAGATCATAAACGAGAAGCACTTCAGGAGGCTCATGGGCCTTCTTGAAGGAGAGACGCCAGCAATCGGGGGAAAGAATGACCCTGATGCTCTCAGGATAGAGCCGACTGTGCTATGCCCGTCCTCCTTCGATGCGCCAGCCATGCAGGAGGAGATATTCGGACCGATCCTGCCCGTGATTCCATATGATGACATAAGGGATGCGATGGATGAAATCAGGAAGAGGGAGAAGCCCCTTGCCCTTTACATCTTCTCATCCGATAGGAAAGCCATCAGGATGCTCTCGGAGAACCTCAGCTACGGCGGTGGATGCATAAACGACGCAGTTGTCCATCTTGCGACTCCGACCCTTCCTTTCGGAGGCGTAGGCGCATCAGGCATGGGACAGTACCATGGACAGAAGAGCTATGAGGCATTCACTCACTCTAAATCCATACTCTCGAAATCAAGGCTGATCGACCTCCCGATAAGGTATGCCCCATATGGGAAGAAGATAAAGCTGCTTAGGATGATGATGAAATGATAAAAGTACAGACAGAATCAGGACTTATGTGGTACAGCCTTGCGATCAGGGGACTTGCCGTAGGGATCCTTTCCTCCGTGACAGTAACGTTCTTCGCAAACACAGTAGCATTCCTAACGGACATGAATAAGCAATGCCCATTCCTGATAATCCTTCTCCCGCTGGGTGCGCTTATCTGCGCCCAGCTTTACAGGATCCTAGGAGAGGACTACAGGAGGATAACGGTAATAGCAATCGACCAGATCCACGACAAGGAGGATGGAAAGGCTGAGAGCGAGAAGACGATCAACCCGGCAATGGGAGTCATCGCATATCTAGCAGCCTTCATCTCCCATCTGCTGGGAGCCTCAGTCGGAAAGGAAGGAGTCGGCGTGCAGATAGGGCTATCGACAGCGCGGCTGACTGAGTGCATCGAGGAAAGGCTCATAAAGAAGGATGTGCTTCCATCCGATTACTACCTCATGTGCGGCGCTTCCGCTGCCTTCGGGACGCTCTTCTCCTCCCCTATCGCAGGAGTCCTCTTCGGAATGCAGTTCGCATCTCCTGGAAAGACAAGGCTCGATGCTGCTCTCCCATGCCTCGCATCGGCATATTCATCTGTATTCCTCTCGAGGATGATGGGAATCCATGTCATGCATATCCCTCCATTCACAGAGCCTGCATTCACGCTGGAAAGCGCAGCAGCCGCTATTGCGATAGCTGTTGCAATCGGGCTATTCGCGCACCTCTTTCTCCATCTGCTTGAGAAAACGAAGAAAGCCGCGAGAGGAAGGATCATATACGTCCTTGCAGCCCTTGCGGTTATCGTATCGCTTCTGATGTTCATCATCGAGGGATCATTCAGCTACAATGGCCTCTCTGCTGATATGCTCTACAGGGCAATCGAGTCGGATGTCCCTCTCTACTCGCTTCTCGTGAAGGCCATCCTGGTGATCCTATGCCTTTCATCCGGCTTCCAGGGAGGAGAGGTAGTGCCCCTGCTTGTGATAGGTGCATGCTTCGGAAACGCAGCGGGAAGCATCCTGGGCATGAATCAGGGATACCTTGCAGCAATAGGAGCCCTGGGCATGCTCTCAGCTGGGACCAAGCTGCCTCTTGTATGCTTTGCGCTCGGTCTCGAGCTCTTCGGATTCACGGAAGCCAGGCTCCTGTTCCTTGCTGTCATGGTCTCATACATGGCAAGCGGAAAGGAAGGAATCTACCAGCATCAGAGAGTTCTTCTTCAGAATGCTTGACAAGGATGCCTTTATAGTTAATATATGAACAAGTATTCATATATTGAAACTGGGAGGCATCCATGGATCCACGCACATACAGAATACCGGTATACGCTGGCAGCAGCCTGGAAGGGCTCGATATAGCCGGTGCCAGATTGTCAGAGGACGGCAGATACATAGAGATAGAGTCAGCTCTCACCGAAGCTGAAGCCAGGAAGATGCTCTCTGAAAGAGGCATCGTCCTCAGGGATAGGAGGACAAGGACCTTCAGATGCTCGATCGACTGCGCTAACTGCGCTGCAAAGGTCGAAAAGGCAATCAGAGGAGAAGAGCTCGTGCTCGATGCCGATTTCGATTTCTCCAGAGGGACCCTCAAGGTCACCTCATATCTCACGGATGATGAGATAAAGGCCATAGCAAGGGATGCAGAGGATGAGATAGTCTTCCTGGATGAAGGAAGGACTCTCAGGATCCCATGCTCTGTCGACTGCGCAGAGTGCGCGAAGAAGATAACGGAGGCTCTTCTTGGAAACAGCTCTGTATCGTCTGCGGAGATAGACATAGCAAAGGGCATGCTTACAGTAGTCACTTCCCTTTCAGAGAGACAGGTCAAGGAAATCGCCAGGAAGGCGGATGACGATGTCTCATTCGGGGATTCAGAGAACAGCGAGAAAAGAGAGACTCTATCCGCTGTCATCAGGATAGCATCCTCGATCATTCTCTTTGCCCTCTCCTTCATATTGAGAAAGCCATTGATTGCAGTCGCAGCATACATAGCCGCAGGCTATGATGTGATATGGAAGGCCATCAGGAACATAGCCAGGGGCAAGGTCTTCGATGAGAACTTCCTTATGGCTGTCGCGACAATAGGAGCATTGGTCATCTCATCCTACGAGGAAGCGGCTGGAGTCATGATCTTCTACCAGATCGGAGAGCTCTTCCAGCACCTTGCAGTGGGAAGAAGCAGGAAGTCCATCACAGGCTTAATGGATCTCTCAAGCTCCTCATGCACTGTAATAAGGGATGGCATCGAGTACCAGGTAAGCCCGGAGGATGTGGAGATCGGGGAGACAGTCGTAATAAGGCCAGGCGAGAAGGTCGCAATCGACGCAGTGGTCATAGAGGGCTCTTCCGAGATGGATATGAAGGCACTCACTGGAGAATCGGTTCCAGTGAGGAAGGATGCAGGTGATGAGATACTCTCCGGTTCGATAAACGCTGATGGAGTTCTTAAGGCTAGGACAGTTAAGGCATACAGCGATTCAACTGCAGCAAGGATAATGAAGCTCACTGAGGAAAGCGAGAGGAAGAAGGCAAAAAGCGAGCGCTTCATCACATCGTTCTCGAAGGTCTATACGCCCTGCGTGACATCAGCTGCCCTTCTCTTTGCCATCCTTCCTCCCCTATTCGGCCTGATGTCCTTCAGGGATTCCCTTTACAGGGCAATGATGCTGCTTGTCATCTCATGCCCATGCGCACTGGTGCTCTCTGTTCCTCTTACGTACTTTGCCGCTATGGGCGCATTCGCATCGAGGGGAATACTATCGAAGAACGACCTGGCAATCCAGAAGGCAGCACGTATCAGAACGCTTGCCCTCGATAAGACCGGGACCCTCACGGAAGGAAGGTTCTCGATTTCAAGGGTGGACATCTATCCTCCATTCGACAGGAAGACCGCAATAGAGTACGCAGCGGCACTGGAGCGCCAGTCAACGCATCCGATTGCCAAGGCAATATGCCAGGCATCCGAAGGTCTCTATTCATCTTCGAATGCGAAGGCAATACAGGGAATCGGAGTCGAAGGAACGGTGGATAACCATTTGGTGAAGGCCGGGAACAGGAGGATCCTCGGAGATGAAGAGGAGGAGGAAGAGAGCGGCGCATTCTCCGTCGTTTACCTGACAGTGGATGGGGTGAAGGCCGCAAGATTCCTTATAAGCGATACGATAAAGAGCGGCTGCAGGGAGTCAATCGCAAGGCTCAGGAAGCTTGGCGTGAAGAGGATCTTCATGCTCACAGGCGACAGGAAGGAAGCAGCTGATGCTGTAGCTTCATCGCTCGATCTCGACGGAGCGCTCTCTGAGCTCCTGCCTGCGGACAAGCTCTCGGCGTTCGAGGGCCTTATGGAGGAGGGAACCGTTACTGCATTCGCAGGGGATGGAATCAACGATGCGCCGACGCTTGCCAGGTCGGACCTGGGCATTGCGATGGGAGGAGTCGGATCCGACTCTGCCATAGAGGCTGCTGACATCGTCATCATGGATGACAGCATAGAGAGAATCGCGGTGGCAATCGAGCTGGCAAGGAAATGCGGGAGGATCGTGAAGGAGAACATAGCATTCTCCCTTCTCGTGAAGGCCGTTGTGTTCCTGCTAGCGATCCTCGGGATATCCAATATGTGGATAGCTGTTATCGCCGATACGGGAGTGAGCCTGATTGCAGTAGCGAACTCAATGAGGATGCTCGTTTCGGGAAATGGGAGGCAGTAGCAAATTGTCACAGTGCAATTGAATATGCTAATCTACAGCCATGGACGATTCACTGATTAGAAATATAGGTATAATGGCGCATATCGACGCAGGAAAGACCACAACGACTGAAAGGATCCTGTACTACACAGGAGAGAACCACAGGATCGGAGAGGTCGACAACGGAGAAGCGACCATGGACTGGATGCAGCAGGAACAGGACAGGGGAATAACCATCACCTCCGCTGCCACGACCTGCTTCTGGAAGGATCATCAGATCAACATCATCGATACTCCGGGCCATGTGGACTTCACTGCAGAGGTTGAGAGATCGCTGAGGGTCCTCGATGGTGCTGTCGGCGTATTCTGCGCCGTAGGGGGCGTAGAGCCGCAGACAGAGACTGTCTGGAAGCAGGCTGATACCTACAATGTCCCGAGAATCGCGTTCGTCAATAAGATGGACAGGATGGGTGCTGACTTCGAGAGCGTCCTTGCCCAGATGGAGAAGAAGCTCCAGGCAAACCCTGTAGCGCTCTTCCTGCCTGTCGGAAGCGAGAACGATTTCAGAGGAATCATCGATCTGCTTGAGAGGAAGATGCTCGTATTCTCCCAGGAGGACAAGGGAGCAACCATATCAGAGTGCCCGATTCCCGAAGACATGGCAGACAAGGCCGAGGAATGGAGGGAGAAGATCATAGACTCTGTATCCTCCTACTCAGACAGCATCATGGAGCTCTACTTCGATGGCAAGGAGATTCCTCTCGATATGATCAGGGAGACACTCAGGTCATGCACCCTCAACAGGGAGCTTCTTCCTGTTTTCGTAGGATCCTCCCTGAAGAACATAGGCGTTCAGACCCTGCTTGACGGAATCGTGTCCTACCTTCCTTCTCCTTCAGAGGCCCAGCCTGTCGAGATGATCAACATAAAGAACGAGAAGACAGAGAAGCTCAGCCATAACCCTAACGGTGCGCTCGAGGCCCTGATCTTCAAGATCCAGGTCGATCCCCAGGCAGGTCCGCTATGCTTTGTCAGGGTATACTCTGGAACACTGAAGAAGGGAGTCGCAGTATACAATATAAGCAAGGGAAAGAAGGAAAGGATCAACAGGATCCTGAGGATGCATGCAGACAGGACAGACGAGCTATCCGAGCTCAAGGCAGGTGACATAGGAGTCATTGTAGGCTTCAAGCTTGCCCAGACCGGTGATACGATCGGTACAGAGAGCCATCCGTTCCTTCTGGAGAAGATGCACTTCCCTACTCCTGTGATCTCGATTGCCATCGAGCCAAGGACAACAGCAGACCAGGACAAGCTCAGGAAGGCCCTCGATACCATCTGCATGGAGGATCCGACTTTCTCATACAAGGACGACAGCGAGACAGGACAGCTTGTCATCTCCGGAATGGGAGAGCTGCATCTTGATGTATATGTCACGAGGATCACCAAGGAGATGAAGATCGATGCCAGGGTCGGAAATCCTCAGGTATCCTACCGCGAATCGATCAGGGGAGAGGCTTCCGGAGAGGAGGTCTTCGACAGGACGATCGCAAATAAGGAGAACTATGCAAGGGTGGCACTGACTGTGAGGCCGCTTCCGCCTAAGAGCGGAAACAGCCTGAAGATCTCGGCCAGCACCAGGGACATACCTGAGGAGATCATCAATGCAATAAAGGATGGCATCGATGGGGCTTTCAGGTCAGGCATCCAGTTCGGCTATGAGTGCACCGATATAGAAGCGGATGTCACTGATATCGGATACGATGAGGAGAAGGCTACGGTGCTTGCATTCACAAGCGCTTCGGCAATGGCCTTCGACAGGATCTGCCAGAGCGCAGGCGCTGTGCTGATGCAGCCTATAATGAAGATACAGGCAACAGCTCCATCTGAGTACATCGGCGATGTCATATCATCGCTGACAGCGCGCGGAGGCATCGTGCTCTCGATGGAATCGAGAATCGGCTCCGATACAGTCATAGCGGAAGCTCCTCTTGAGAAGATGTTCGGCTATACGACTGTCCTCAGGTCCTCCACCCAGGGAAGAGGAACCTTCAGCATGGAGTTCGACCACTACGCAGAGAAGCAGTGATAGAAATGCAGATCATATGGGGATGGCGGCAGCCATCCCTTTTTCCGTTCATAGCATATGGATTGCAGGCATTATATCAATGCTGCAGCATAAGGGACCTCTGGTGTGCTCCCCTTCTCTTCTCAGATTCCTGGCAATGCCGCGCTCAGAGCCTCTCACCTGCAGATTCCTGTATCGTTCACATCTGAAAAGAAGCCGATGCTGCTTATGAACCTGTGCTGATGAAGGCTTCCGATCTGCAGGCTGTCCATGAGCCAGGAAGGATTCATCCATTCTCCTCAATCCAGTCATCCAGCATCACTTCCGGATAATGGCCTTGATTCTTCCAGATCACGATATGCATAGCCGTAACCGTTTTTGTTTGACTTATCAATATGTGCATTTTACGATATCTGTTATAGCTTATCGTTTTTCAAAAGGAGGGAAATTATGAGCGTTGAAACAAAAGATATCAGGAATATCGCCATAATCGGCCATAATGGCACGGGAAAGACTAACCTTATCGAGCAGATGCTGTTCTATAGCGGTTCTCTTTCCCAGCCAGAAAAAGTTGAGACAGGCAAGACAGTAAGCGACTATACCGAAGAGGAAATCCAGCGCAAGATTTCAATCCATACCTCACTTGCATCCACTAAGTGGGATGGCAAGGTGATCAACCTGCTCGATACCCCGGGTACTGCTGATTTCATCGGTGAGGCAATCTGTGCATTCAGGGCAACAGAAGCCGCATTGATGCTTGTAGACGGCAGAGAGGGAGCTCAGATCGAAACGATCAAGCTTTGGAGAAGACTTGACGAGCGCAATAAGCCAAGAGCCATCTTCGTCAATAAAATGGATAAGGAAAGGGCGAGCTATCGCCATGTAATAGATTCACTCGAGACAGAATTCGATGCTCATTTCGTTCCTGTAGTCATCGCTCTCGGCGAGGCTGAGGAATTCAAGGGCGTAATCAACCTGATCGAGAACCAGGCATATGAGTGCAAGGAAGGCGGAAAGGAAACGCCGATCGAGATTCCTGAGAAGTTCAAGGATGTAGTCGAGGACTTCAGGAACAGGCTCATAGAGAATGCAGCAGAGGGCGCTGATGACCTGATCGAGAAGTACTTCGAGGCTGGAACGCTCACAGCAGATGAGATTAGAAGAGGCCTCAGGGAAGGCCTGAAGGCAAACAGGGTCGTTCCGGTCTTCTGCGGTGCAACCGACAAGGGTGCAGGAATCACTTCCCTGCTGAACTTCATCAAGAACAACTTCCCATCCCCTCTTGGAATGGATGAGTTCATCATCGGACGCCAGGGCGAGGAGACGACACTTCCTATCACACCAGATGGCCAGCTCTCGGCATACTGCTTCAAGACAACCATCGACCAGTTCTCAGGAAAGCTCAGCTTCATCAAGGTAGTCACAGGCACTCTCCTTCCTGACATGGAAGTCTACAACCAGGAAGCAGGCAAGAAGGAGAAGATCGGAAAGCTCTACAGGGCAATCGGAAAGAAGCTGTTCGAGACAGACTCGCTTGCAGCAGGCGATATCGGAATCATCGCAAAGTGCGACTCTGCATCTACCAATGCGACATTCGTCGCTAATTCGGATATGAAGAGAAGGTTCAGGCCTCTCAGGCTTCCACAGCCGATCTATGAGCTTGCTATCTCCACAGATGACAAGAAGAGCCAGGACAAGATGAACGAAGCCCTCCATAGGATTGCCGAGGAGGATCTCACATTCGTCATGAAGTATAACGAGGAGACGAAGGAATCGATCATCGGAGGCATGGGCGAGCTTCATATCAGCATGATCCTCGACAAGGTCAGGGAGAAGCAGAAGGTCGTCATCCATACCAAGACTCCTAAGATCGCATACAGGGAGACGATCACCAGGAAGTCCGGTCTTGCTGAGTACTCCCACAAGAAGCAGTCCGGTGGCCATGGGCAGTTCGGACGCGTTGTGATCGAGATCCAGCCTATCGAGAGAGGAGCGCAGTACAGCTTCGAGAACGCAGTCAAGGGCGGTGCTATCTCCAAGGGCTATGTACCAGGAATCGAGAAGGGAATCCACGAGAAGATGGAGGAAGGATACCTCGCAGGCTATCCTCTGGTAGACATCGGAGTCACTCTCCTCGATGGAAAGGAGCATCCGGTAGACTCATCTGAGATGGCATTCAAGCTCGCTGCTAAGGGCGCAATGGACATCGCGCTCTCAAAGGCAGGCTGCGTGCTTCTTGAGCCATACATGCTTCTTGAGGTCTTCATCGAGCAGGATTACCTCGGCTCGATCCTCTCAGACCTTTCCACTAAGAGGGGAAGAGTGCTCGGACAGGAAGAGAAGGGACACCTTGTTGCAGTAAAGGCAGAGGTTCCGATGGCAGAGCTCAGGAACTACGCAATCGACCTCAAGTCCATGACTTCAGGCACTGGCTCCTTCGAGCTTCAGTTCGACCACTACGAGACTCTCAATGGAAAGCTCGCCGACGATGTGATAAAAGCAGCCAAGGCTGAAAAAGAGAGTGCTGCAAACTGATAATCTGGAGCACTTTTACGCTGCCTGTCATCGACAGGCAGCTTTTCTTTATCTGATAAGCACTTGGATAATAACAGACGGTTTTCTTATGCTATAGGTGAAAGGCCATAGATCTCGTCAAGGAGCTTTTTTCCGCTTTCAGTCCTGAACACATTGCCCCGGAATGCGATGATTGAGGCTTTATCATGCCTGCCCTGATCGGCATTCACGAGGAAATCAGCTTCAAGCAGTATCTGGAGATCGATCAGCCTATCACCGGAATAGGTATGGTGATGGCATGCATTATAGATGATTCTTTCCTTTTCATCCTGAGGGATATCGAATGGCCTCAGGAACTCCTCTGCTATCCATTGGCTTTCCATCTCCTGCCTGCTCCCATCTGCATTGCCGTATTTCTTCCTGCAGTACGGGCATGAGATATCATGGATCACGGCAGACGCCTCAGCTATGAGCCTCTCTTCCCGATCAAGACCCTCCATCTCTGCTATCTGCTTTGCAAATGCCCAGACCTTGAGCATATGGCTGACATCGTGCACTACCCTATCGCTTTCCCTTGATAACCTTGAAACCATGGCATCTATCAGAATCGGAATAACAGCTTCTTTCATGCTTATGGATTATCCACAATTCTGTGAAAAAATCCATCAGAAGAAGTAAATCCCTTTCTGGATAAAGGCAGGAAAAGGCCGCTCAGTCCTGCCCATGCGCTGAGAACCTGGCCCTCATCAATGGCTTGATGCCACCTGCTGACAGTATTTCGATGGCTTTCTCCCCAAGGCTCTCGCACTCAAGCCTCTCTCCGGTCTCCTCGATGAATGCATGGCCTTTTCCGATATCAATAGCTAGGTGCTGGCCATCCTCTGCTATCTCAGATATGCCCTTGCACACGATAAGAGGAAGCCCCAGGTTTATTCCGTTACGGAAGAAGATCCTTGCAAAGCTATCCGCTATGACGCAACCTGCTCCCATCGAAACAAGAGCGATAGCGGCATGCTCCCTTGAAGAGCCACAGCCGAAGTTAGGCCCTGCAACGATAATCCCGCCCTTCTCGAATCGAGCTGAATACTCCTCATCCAGTCCGGCAAAGCAGTGCTTTCCGATCTCTGCAGGATCCGTAAGCTCCAGATAGCGCCCTGGATATATGATATCCGTATCAATATTCCTGCCAACCAGGTATACCCTTCCTCTGATTATCCTCTCCATGCCGCCTTCCTCAATCCAGGTATCCTCGGGGATCCGTTATAGTCCCATTCAATATGCTTGCCGCAACTGTAGCAGGACTGGCAAGGTAGATCATGGCATCGCTTGAGCCCATCCTTCCAAGGAAGTTCCTGTTTGTAGAGGAAATGCATACCTCACCGGGGCCTAGTATCCCCTCATGCGTTCCCAGGCATGCGGCGCACCCCGGTGCATTTATGGTAGCTCCTGCCTCGATCAGCTCTGTTATGTATCCCTTCTGGATGCACTCCTTGAGCACATTCGCAGAGGCTGGGACCACTATCAGCCTGGAATACGGGGGAATATGCCTTCCCTTCAGAATGGAGGCAGCAACCGCAATATCCTCAGTCCTTCCATTGGTGCAGCTCCCGATATACCCCTGATCGAGCCTGATAGACTGCTTCTCGACTTCTGATACAGGCTTCACATTGTCTACGCTATGGGGACAGGATACAGCGATATCCATCCTTGAGACATCGAATTCATACGACTCGCTGTATACGTAGCCCGGATCCGTATACACTGCCTCATACTCCCTCTCGGCTCTCCTATCGACATATTCCAGCACCTTGTCATTAGGCTGCATGTAGGCTGTCTTCGCTCCCATCTCAACTGCCATATTGCATATCGTCATCCTTTCGGATACGCCTAGGGAATCGACATAGCTTCCTGTGAAGTCTATTGCCTTGTACACAGCCCCATCTGCCTTGATCCTGCCAAGGATATTCAACGCGACATCCTTCGGGAAGACGCCCTTCCCTGCCTCTCCTTCCAGCCTGACCTCAATGATCTCAGGGACCCTGAGCCATAGCTCCCCGCTTAGCATGATGCATGCCATATCCGTTGCGCCGCAGCCTGTACCGAAAGCCCCGAAGGCCCCATGCGTCGTCGTATGGCTGTCTGTGGCGATCACAACAGACCCCGGGAGAATCAGGCCGCTTTCAGGCATTACCTGATGGCACACCCCTGCATTGACATCGAAATGATGCGTAAGCTCGTTCTCCTTCGCAAAGCGTCTCATCTGCTGATGATTCATTGCGGTCTTTATCGTTGGGCATGGAGCATAATGATCGAATACGAAAGCAAGCCTCGTATTGTCCCAGACCTTGGTTCCTCCCATCTGGTAGAAGGATTCCACAGTCTGCAGGTAGAGGTCGTTGATCTCTGCGAAATCCACCCTGGCATTGACGATCTCACCAGAGGAGACGCTCTTCCTGCCGCTTCTTGATGCAAGTATCTTCTCTATTGCGTGCATATGCTGCCCCATTATTCCCTGAGAAAGCCCCTCAGATGGGAATAGACAGTGTTCCTGCTTACTCCGAGGCTCGAAGATACCTCAGCAACAGCATCCTTCAGATTGAAGATCCCTTCCTCATGAAGCAGCCTTATTATCTCCTTGTTCCTGTTCTGCCTCTGTATCGTCGAATCAACAAGCACGGTATTCTTTGCCTTCTCTATGGCCTCTCTGATCACCGCCTTTGTATCGGATGCAAGGTTCTCTGACATCCCAATATCCTCCCCTGAGCCCATCTTCGGGAGGAATGAGGAGATAACGGCATCGAAGGGAAGATCTGAGTAGAAGTTCATGCATAGCAGCCCTATTATCCTGCCATTCTCCCCGCGTATCGCGATCGTTGAGCACTTCAGGAGGGTCCCCTTCTGGTTCCTGTTGAAGTATGTTATGTATTCCTTTCCGTCGTTTTTCTCTATCTGCCTGAGCATCCTGAGGGCAAGGTCCGTGATCGGAGCGCCTACGCTGCGTCCGGAATAATGCCCATTGATGATCTTGATCACGGATTTGTCATAATCCTCCAGGCTATGGAGGATTATCTCATACCCTGGCCCAAGGTATTCCGAAAGGCCGGAGAGCATATGCGAATAGGAATCAAGAATCATCCTATCTACGGAAGTGAGTCTCATTGTTTTCCCCTTTTCTGAAAATAATGGAGCCGAAAGACCATAAATGATTATGGTATTCTTCCGGCTCTTTATTCAATCAGAATGATGTTCTGTGGATAATGCTTTTACATTACTTCGCTTCAGCGCTCTTTATTGTCCTGAAGCCCGTAAGGATGTACACGAGCGAGATGACAGGGACGATATAGCAGAGGAAGTTGAATGGAGCTGACTGCACAGTAGGTACTCCAAGGACACCGGTTGCATATACAGCGCCGACACCCCATGGGAAGAGATTGCCGCCAAGCGTTCCGACATCCTCAAGGATCCTTGAGACGTTCTTTGAGGACAGTCCGTACTTATCAAGGAGAGGGACGAAGAGGGTCGAGAGGATGACGAATGCGAAGTTGTAGGTAGGGACAAGTATTACGCAGATCCATACAAGCACCCACAGAGTGACAAGGAGTCCCTTTGCTGTCCTGATCCTATCGGATACGAAGGCGAAGATAGGAGTAAGGATGCCTGTCTCCCCGATGATTCCGCCAAGGCCAAGCGCGACAATGATCAATCCCACAAGGCTCATCATCGAGCTGATTCCGCCGCGGTTGAGGATTCCCTTCAGGAATGCATCCTCCGATCCGCACTTGAATCCGCTATTGAGGAAGGAGCAGACCTCTGCAACGGAGTATCCCTGGTGGAGGACTGCAATGAAGAATGCAACGACTGCTCCTATGAGGATAGCACCGATCGTGCTCTTCTTCATGCAGATAAGGACAAGAACGACGATTATAGGAAGAAGGGCGATGATGTCGAGCTTGAAGACAGAGCCGAGAGCTGAGACAACCTGATTCACATACTCAGGATCGTATGAGCCCTTTCCTGTCGTGAATCCGATCACAGTGTAAAGCACGAGGGCGATCACAGCACCTGGGATTGTCGTATAGGCCTCGTTCCTTATGTGGTCCCAGAGCTCAACGCCGCAGAGAGTCGATGAGAGGATAGTGCTGTCAGATACAGGGGACATCTTATCGCCGAAGTATGCACCGGAGATAATTGCGCCAGCTGTCATACCTGGATTCACTCCAAGTGTCGTGCCTACACCGATCATCGCAACACCCATGGTGCCAATTGTTCCCCAGCTTGTGCCTGTGATCAGCGAGGTTGCTATGCAGAGGATGAAAGTCAGAGGCAGGAAGATCACAGGATTTATGACCTTGAGCCCAAGGGCAAGGATAGTCGGGACTGTGCCAGCGGCCATGAATGAAGCAATGAGAATGCCGACTGCGATGATTATCGCTGCAGGACCTACGCCATTCTTCGCTCCCTTATATGCAAAGCCCTCGATCTCAGAGAACCTGTAGCCTAGTGGAAGCGTGAAAGCCGCCATTATCAGCCAGCAGGCAAAAAGCATCACTGTGAAGTTTGCTTTGACTGTAAGATAACCGACAGCAACGAACACGATGATCGTCAGCAGAGCACAGACCGACAGTGCAAGGGACGGACTTTTCTTTTCGCTTTTCATTTTTACTCTCCTATGAAATGCATTTGCGATATATCTTCTGGAAACGCTCCATGGCTATCTCCAGGTTTTCTCTCTTCGTTGCTATATTCAGCCTCACGTGGCCTTCCCCTCCGGGTCCCAGCTCCTTGCCGTTCTCAAGGATTATATGTCCCTCATTGAGGAAGATTTCGGAGACCTTGTCCTCATCCAGGCCCATTGCCCTGATATCAAGCCACATGAAGTATGTGGAATCGGCCTTCGCAGCCTTTATCTCTGGCATATTTGCGGCAATGAATGATGAAGCATACTCATAATTGCCCCTTATGTACCTCATCAGCTCAGCCAGCCACTGGTCGCATTCATTGTATGCGGCTATAGTCGATTCTATTCCGAGGAGATTCACGCCGTATGTCAGATCAAGCTTGAGCATCGACGCTCTATACCTGGAAAGAAGCTCCGGATTCTCGGTTATGACGAAGGAATAGCGAAGACCAGTGGTGTTGTAGGACTTGGATGTCGAGTACATCGTGAATGAGATATCCGATACTTCCTTGGAGAGCGAGGCAATAGGAGTGTATCTTGTTCCTTCATTCAGGAGGCCGCAGTATACATCATCGCTAAGTATCCAGAGACCATGGCGGAGCGCTATATCAGCAATGCCTGACAGCTCTTCCCTGCTCCAAGCTCTTCCTACAGGATTATGGGGATTGCATATCCAGACCATCTTCGTCCTGGGCGTGATGCTCTTCTCAAAGGCCTCCTTATCCATATGGAAGACGCCGTCCTCGGATACCAGGGGAATGCATATTGCCTTGTAGCCATTGATCTCCACCATCTTCCTGAACCAGAAATGCACAGGAGTGAAGATCACGACCTCATCGCCCTTCTCAAGCATCGCATCAAGAAAGCAGTATGCAGACATGTAGATGCCGACATTGTGCAGCGTGCAGCTTCTGACATCAACATCCCAGCCGGATGCCCTTAATAGATAATCATGGATTGCCCTGTAGTACCGGTCCGGTGTGTAAGGATAGCCAAGATGCCCCCTGTCAGCGACTCTGCGTATGGCATCGAGTATCGGCCCAGGGCTCTGGAAGTCCATATCTGCAGTCCCCAGTGCGATGATATCATCAAAGCCTGTCCTCTCCTTCTCATACTCCCACTTCATCCTTGAGAGACCCTCAGGATGCAGATCCTCGGAAAACATCATTTCTCATCCCCCCTTGAATTAACGCAGCTATATCAACTGATGTTAATATATTAATGTTGTATTAATTTTTTACAATACATATCAGAGAAATAGATGAAGAATTTTCTGTATTTACTCAATCATCTCACGTAATTGAGAGAAATTACGGCTCAGATATTGTTTATTTTGTCATTTCGGCATCCGATTCTCTATCTGCCAGTTTCATCCATAAGGAGGAATACATGACTGTTCCTGCAGCGATTCAGCGATCACTGGACCTGGGATAGCGCTGGCATTCAGGATCCACTGTACTGAGCTATCCTGCCATCAGATGATCAGCCCTCGCTTCTCAATTTCCATATCTATGCATTTCGCCATCATGCAGGAAATGCCATTGGAAGAAGGAAGAGACTGCCCAGAAGGATTCTTCGAAAGGATAAAGAAGGAGGTCTTCTGCGGAAGAGACAGGAGAGGATGGGCAGTTGATGATCCTATGTACTTCATTGACAGGCACATGACAGGTTCAGGAATGAAAGAATCATGGCAATGCGGGGCAACAGAAGTCCAAATGATTATATAACTGAACTTGGTCTAGCATTATGATTTAGTCCAAGAAAACATCCGCAGTCCCAACCCGACAAAAGCACATTCTATGCTCTCTTATTATATAGCGTTCATCGATGATTAGTATGGTCTTGTCGTAGTCAGGGCTCCCTAAGACGAGTGTTATTCCGAATATCAGATTAGAAAGATATATGATATACTGAAATAGTAACTGTCATCCAAATATGGAGAGCCTGAAAAGATTGATGAGATATCCTGGAATAGCGGTCCAGAGAATTGCATAAGATCCATTCCTTATGGCAACAGAGTAAGCTAAGAGACATGTCAAGACAGTTTCAGTAGAATTATCCGAAATAGTTAAGCTACCTCATTCTCCTTAATATTAG
>JAXFQZ010000047.1:0-3244 GCA_034178685.1 Candidatus Ornithospirochaeta sp.
ATATGAATGCGACTCCCAAAAGCCTCGCTCATGATACTGGCCAATTGGCCAGTACTTTACGCTCTGACTCCTTGATGTAGGAGCTCTTGATTCGCCTGTAGTGCTTAATCTTCCTGAAGGGCACTAAGGCCTGAGATGTGCCATCGGTTAGAAGCCTGATGCCATGCTTATGTATCCTGCATTCCCTTACAGGAAGGCGGTACATAGGCTTGAGCGTTCCAAGTGTGACCCTCCCTCTCACCTCATGGCGTATGACGTCAGCCCAGTCCTCGAGCCAGTCCACGCCGATCAGAGGGGAGGATATCGAGCGCTCATACTCGCCGAGCCTCTCCATCATGGAGGAGAACTCAGCATCAGCCTCTCCCTCATATGGCTCCTCGACGAATCGTGACCCTCCGATGTATCTCAGGGAGCAGGTGTGCTTAGGCAGTATCTCCAGGGAGATTGGCTTCTGCACCTTTGCCAGGAAGAGGATACGGCCGTCCGGGTTTGTCCAGAGTATCCTCCGGGCTCTATCCCATCTGACCGCCTTCTCCTTCGGGTCCTCTGCCCATCTGCAGTACGTCGCCAGCGGGGTTGCAATCTCCTTGATTACATATCTCGGGATTGCATCTACGATCAGGCTGTCTCCTTTCATGGCTCCTCCTTCTCTTCTTGATATACATCAGCGTCATGATGTATCCATGCTTCATGAGCGTGACCATCTCGACAGCATCGCTTTGGATCATGTCCCTAGCCTTTGCCTTTGCCCTCTCGGGCTCCATATGCCATAGCTCATGGTGCATCCATCCGTCAACGCTGTAGGATACATCTATCTTCATCTTTGCCATGTCACGCCCCTATCTGATTTTACTACCTGCACCAACCCGTGGTATAATGCAGGAGAAATACTTGATTCATTCATGGTTAGATTTTACCTCCTTGTGAACATTGGCTAGGGTGTTGCAGCACCCTAGCCCTTTCTGTCTCTCAGTACCTTGTGAGCGAGCCGAACGTGCTGTAGATGCCGTCGATCATCTCCTTGTCGTCAAGGCCCTCAAATACCCTTGCGGCATATATGGCATCTTCTATCGAGTAGCCGAGCCCCCTGAAGAGGTCCACCACCTCCATCACTTCCTCCAGGCATTCCCCGATGTACAGGAACCTCAGCGCGATGGTCACAGGCCGTTCCTCGAGGTCCGCAGCGTCGTAGTCGTCATCGACATCGTCGCCATGTCCCATAGGGGAAGAGAGGAAGTCTCTCACCTTCTCCCTCAGGTAGCTGTAGTCCTGCTTCACAAAGGCGATGAAGGCCTTCAGCTCCTGCATCCCATCAGGAGCCCAGGTGATGGATATCCCATCGCTCTCCAAGGCCAACAGGCGAGCCAGCAGGCCAATCTGAGGCTCATCGAACATAGTAGGTGTCTGCATGTAGTCCAGGAGCTCAGTGTCGCTTGTAGTGGTCCAGTAGTAGAGGTCGCCTTCTTCCTCATACTTCTCGTCCCACTCATGCTCCCTGCCTGAGTACATCAGGTTATGGCAGTCCTCGCAGAAGGCTCCGGAGATACCGTTTACCGAATCATCCGAGTAATAGCCTTCCCCTGCGAATATCAGCTTCCCGCAGTGGTCGCAGAACTCCATCTCTTCGTGGCTTCCGTTGACCATCTCTACCACCTGACGCCTATCCCTTTCTGTAAAATACTTTCTGTAGCTTTCCATCTTTCTTTCCTCCTTGTTGCTACTTAAGCTGTTCTCTGACGAAGTCGATGCTCTTTGTCTTGCGGTAGCATCTTCCGCACTCGAGGCACTTCCTGCCTCCGCACTCTATCTTCACCTCAGGGTGCTTGCTGAGGTATTCCGGTGTGTACACCTCGAAGACGTGGTCCACGTGCATCCTTGCCTGTATCCTCTCGAGCTGCTCTTCAGTGAACGATCCGTTGAGCTTGTTAGAGGAAAGCACGATGGAGAGGTTCCTCGGGCACTTGCCTCCCTCCTCCTTAATAGCGCTTGCCAAGAGGTTCCAGTTCTTTGTCCAGATAGCGAAGTGGGTATCAGGGTTCGCCCTTGCTATCCTGAGGTAGTTCCTTGCATGTGTGACCGAAGACAGGTCACCGAATGCCTCGAACCTCCCGAGCCTCGTAGTGAAGACGGCCCTTTCCGCCTTCCACTTAGGGAGTAGGTTCCTGAGGGTGCAGAGGTTTCTCTCATAGCACCTGTTCGCGCCCTCCCTGAAGGCCAGCAGCCTCGTTGCATAGCAGTGCGAGCATACCGAATCAGGGTCCTTCTTCCTCGCCTCGCAGAACGGGTTGAGGATGCAGGAAGTGGAGATGGAATCTATGCCCGCCATCTTGCCTGTCATGCCATGGGACACGACCACGTCGTAGCCCCCCTTTCTTTCTTTGTGTGTTTCTTTCTTTCCGGTTGCCATCCGGTTTACTCTCCTTTCCCTTATAAAAGGGCATGAAAAAAGCCCTGAACTCATCGCCCAGGGCTGGTTGTAATTCTGATGCTTAGGCTATCCAAATGCAGGCTGTGAAGAAGCCCTTCCTCATCTTCTCCTCATCAAGCTCGTTCCTGAGGATATACACAGGGCCGACGTCAGGTGTCTCTACGAGTGAGAACTTCTCCCTGTCATCCAGCTCCACATCACCGGTATCGAAGATATGATCCGATGCCATAGTGCTGATGCGGGTTACCTTCATGTGCTTGGAGCAATAATCCGACCATTCCTCGTCGGTCATCTCGCTGCCATCGGCATTGCGGAAGCATGGCCTTGCATCATCCAGCGCCTCTTCAGCGCTGCTCCCCAGCCCTGAGGCAATCCTCTGTATGTCGCCGCTATCCCATGCAACGAACTTCAGAGAATCATCATCAGGGAGGTATGAGACGTGGAGGCTTGCTTCTCCGCATGAGGGCCTCAGGCTGCTTCCGATGAAAGGCCTCTCCCCTAACCTCATACCGACTACGTACATGAAGGCGGTGAATGTGCAGAACGACTTGAACCTATCCGAGACCTTGCCATATGACTTCCACAAGCCCGAACCATCCTCATTCCATTCCCAGAAGGTATACTCATAGGACCTATACAGGACCTTTGAATCTTCCTCTACCTTCATGATAGAGAATCTTGGCTTTCCATCAGGCCCGAGTATAACGGCCTTATTTGTCCATTCCTTTATCTCGATGGCGGTCACCTTGCCTTCCCAGTCAAGTGTTACCCTAGGGGAAACAGGGAGCTCCAAAAGCGGGATAAGCACGGCCTTTG
>JAXFQZ010000052.1:0-35249 GCA_034178685.1 Candidatus Ornithospirochaeta sp.
ATTACGGCACGCCTATGATCGGAGAGGCTCCTGATGACTTCAGGTCCGTTCTGATCGATATAAACGACCAGTATGGGCCATTCGGAGCGAAGAGCATCTCTGAGATCGCTACAAACGGAGCCGCTCCTGCAATCGCAATGGCAATTGCAGATGCTACCGGAGTCTGGGTGCGAAGCTGGCCTATTACGGCAGAGAAGGTCCTGAAGGGACTGGGAAAGATCTGATTGCAACAAATCGCAACAGTTTTCGATTGATAACCGGTGTGCTCTGTGCTAGAGTATACCTAGCTTATTAAGGAGGGCGGAATGTCTAAGAACAAGTCGGAGATCGAGGCTCTTATCGCTCAGCTTCGCAATCTAAAGATAGACAGCATGTATCTGAACGATTTCTTCCATACATGGAAGGAGACGGATGATGAGATCAATGCAGTATTCACAGTAGCAGAGATCCTTCGCGGGATGAGGGAGAACAATATCTCTACGAAGGTATTCGATTCAGGCCTTGGAATCTCAGTATTCCGCGATAACTCCACGAGGACCAGATTCTCATTCGCTTCGGCATGCAACATGCTTGGCCTTGAGGTACAGGACCTTGATGAGAAGGTCTCGCAGATCGCGCATGGCGAGACAGTCAGGGAGACTGCGAACATGGTCTCCTTCATGGCAGATGTGATCGGCATCAGGGACGATATGTATATCGGCAAGGGCCACACATACATGAAGACAGTCTCAGAGGCTGTGCAGGAAGGCTACAGGGACGGAGTGCTCGAGCAGAGGCCTACCCTTGTCAACCTCCAGTGCGATATCGATCACCCGACTCAGGCAATGGCAGATATGCTCCATGTGATCAACTACTTCGGAGGAGTCGAGAACCTGAAGGGCAAGAAGGTCGCAATGACATGGGCTTATTCGCCGTCTTATGGAAAGCCTCTCTCTGTTCCTCAGGGAATCATAGGGCTCTTCACAAGGTTCGGGATGGATGTCGTCCTTGCGCATCCGGAAGGCTACAATGTGATGAGCGATATCGAGGAAGTCGCTAAGGAGAATGCAGCAAAGTCAGGCGGTTCCTACAAGAGAGTCAGCAGCATGGAAGAAGCATTCAAGGATGCTGATATAGTATATCCGAAGTCATGGGCGCCGTTTGCTGTGATGGAGGAGAGGACAAAGCTTGTCGAGGAAGGAAAGTTCGATGAGCTCAAGGACCTTGAGAAGAGGTGCCTCGAGAACAACGCTAAGTTCAAGGACTGGACATGCACAGAGGAGCTGATGAAGACCACAAAGGACGGAAAGGCTCTCTACATGCACTGCCTGCCTGCGGATATCTCAGGTCTTTCCTGCAAGGAAGGCGAGGTTGAGCAGAGCGTATTCGACCGCTATCTCGTTCCTCTTTACAAGGAAGCAAGCTACAAGCCATACATCATCGCAGCTATGATATTCCTTGCCAAGTTCAAGGATCCGGGCTCGAAGCTTGAAGAGCTTCTCAATGAGGCAAAGCCGAGAATCAAATAAGACATGAGGGACCGCAAGGTCCCTTTTTCAGGAAGGTATATGAAGCTTCTGATAGTAAGGCATGCGGAGCCTGATTACGAACGGGACTCCCTGACAGAAAGAGGATGGATAGAGGCAGAGGCGCTGAGCGAAAGGCTTGCCGCTGTCAATGCAGATGAATACTACGTTTCCCCTCTTGGGAGGGCAAGGGATACAGCATCCCTGACCCTGGAGAGAACAGGAAGGGAGGCTTCTGTCAAGGAGTGGCTCAGGGAGTTCGACTGGCCATGCAGGAAGCCGAGGCTGATGAAGAGCAACGATAACGATATCGCATGGGACTGGCTTCCTGCCGACTGGGCTGACAGGGAGGCCTTCCATGACAGGAACAGATGGTTCTCAGAGCCTGAGCTTGCTGCGTTTGACATAAAGAGCCGCTATGACTGGGTCACAGGCGAGCTCGATGGGCTTTTAGCGGAGCATGGATACAGGAGGCAGGGCAGCTATTACAAGGCTGAGAAGCCAAATAGCAGGACCATTGTGTTCTTCTGCCACTTCGGGCTCGAATGCGTTCTCCTGAGTCATCTTGTCAATATCTCGCCTATGGATCTCTGGCATGGCTTCGTGGCAGCTCCTTCCTCCGTGACAAGCATCGCAACGGAGGAGAGGGAGAAGGGCAATGCATACTGGCGCATAAACGCGTTCGGCGATATCTCGCACCTCTATGCAAAGGGCATAGAGCCATCGTTCTATGCCAGGTTCAAGGAAGTCTATTAAGCGTAATCAGGATCGATATTGAACTGGAACGTGTATGTAGGGAAGGCAGAGGCAAGTGCCTTCTCTTCCTTTTCCCTGAACTCTGCGATGTTCGCTCCGAAATCGATCACTACATCGAAATGGACCCTGCTGTCCTCCATATGGACATGGAATGCGTGGATTCCGATCACATGCTCCGATGTTGCCTTCATGACCTTCAGTACCTCGCTCTTCATGAGCCTGACGACAGGATTGCGGTCATTGACTGCATACATTCCGAATGTCAGGAATATGCCCATCTTCTTCATGATCTCGACCTGGGCCTCAGTCATTGCATCGAAGATCTCCTCTCCCTTCGCATCTGAAGGTACCTCGACGAAGCATGTGCCTATCGCTCTTGAAGGGCCGTAGTTGTGTATCTGTATGTCATAGCCACCTGATAGCGGGGGATGCTTCCTGATTATCGATCTTATCTGGTCGACAGTCTCCTTCTCAGGCCTTTCACCGACGATTGCCGACACAGTCTCCTTGATCGATGAGATCCCTGCCCAGAGTATGAATGCTGAGACGATGAGTCCGGCTATACCATCTATGGGGAGCGAAGTGAAGCGCGATGCTATTGCAGCGATGATCGTGATAGATGAGGCAAGCGCATCGGAAAGGGCATCTGAGCCCGAGGCCGAAAGCGCTTCGCTTCCTATCCTCCTCCCGCTTGATGCATTCACTCTCCAGAGCACGATCTTGACTGCGATCGTGAGAAGGAGGATGAGGATCATGGGAATCGATACATTCACTGCAGAGGGGTTCCTGATCCTGCCGATGCTTGTCTTTACGAACTCAACGCCTGTGAAGATCACGATGAACGCGACAAGCATTGCGGAGATATACTCCATCCTGCCGAATCCCAGCGGATGCGAGTGCGTTGGCTTCTTCTTTGCCATATCGAAGCCGAGTATCGTTATTATGGATGAGAGCATGTCCGATGCGTTGTTTGCCGCATCCGTCATGATAGCAACCGAGCCTGATGCAAGTCCGATCAGCAGCTTGGCAATGGCTATGAATGCATTTGAGGCTATACCGAGGAATGCCGTCCTCTTCAGTACCTTGTTCCTGATTTCCAGATCAACCATTGAATCCACCATCCAGAAAACCGAAGATTAATGACAGATACTCCTCAAGTTCCGGATAGGGTGCGCTGAAGAGCTCATGCTTCCTTCCCCTGAGAAGGCATGCATGACCATCCATCATTCCCTTGATTGTATCAGCATAGACGGATGTGTCAACATAGGTGTCGTTATCGCTATAGAGAAGGAGCACCGGCTTAGTGACTTTATAGCTTTCCTTCCTTGCCTTTCTTGCTGCCCTGATTGCAGATACTGTCCACTGATTGGTGCATCCTCCCTTCTGGAAGGCCTTCACCTCTTCCTTCCTTGTGTTGTAGAAATCGAATCTCGGAAGGCTCGTGGAGCCACTTTTGGCAAAGCTTCCCTTTCTGTAGGGACCCTGTCCTGCAAGATATTCCTCTCCCTTGCCGGTCCTTGTCATCATCTCAGCAACATGGAGGCATGTGAGCTCAGGTACAGGGGATGTCAGGAGCTTGAGCATCGGTGACGACAGCACAGCGCTCTCCACGGGACTCTCGGGGTGTGTCTCAAGATAGCGGAGCGCTATGCATCCTCCCATTGAATGGGCAAGGATTGAGATGGGCATGCCCGTGTCATGGCAGTGAGCGAATCGGATGTATGATGAGAAATCCCTTATGTAATCGGAAAAGGAGCGGATATGTATCCTCTCGCTGTCGATCGAGGAGCACAGGGCTGATCCTCCATGGCCCCTGTGGCTGATGAATGCAACATGGTATCCCTTGATGAGGAATGCATTTATAATCTCATAGTACTTTGTTATGTTCTCCGTGAAGCCATGTGAGAGCGCCATGATCCTGGTGGCTTTGGTGTATGATGGGAAGAAGAACCTCTCTATTCCTGAGCGTGAGACGCTGATCTCCGCCCTCTCAAGAAGCTTTCTCTCTATATCCGGTATTGCTGAGCTGAAGTCCTCATCGTGTATTGCGTATGCCATATGGGATTATACTTCCATCGCCCTCCGGCAATCAAGGTGAATGGTTTATTGTAGATTAGCGATTATTCTGATAGTCTAGCAGTATGGAAAAGGATGAACTGGCAGGAAGGATCAGGGCTCTTTCCGAGAGCGGAAAGGCCCTTGCCGTCTCTTCCGATGAAATGAGAAGGAATGCGCTCTTAGGAGTAGCCGGATATCTTGAGGAAAACGCAGGCTATCTCTTCAGTGAGAATAGCCGCGATATGGATAAAGCCAGGGAGGAAGGCGTATCAAGCGCGCTTCTTCATCGTCTGCTTCTCTCTCCTGAGAAGCTTGGATCGGCTGTAAAGGGCCTAAGGGAGATCGCAGCGCTTCCTGATCCTCTCGGAAGGGTCAGGGAGAAAAGGGAGCTGGACCCAGGCTTCGTCCTTGAGAAGGTCTCATTCCCGATCGGTGTCATTGGAATGGTATTCGAAGCCCGTCCCGATGCCCTTATTCAGATTTCCGGACTCTGCCTGAGGTCGGGCAATGCTGTCGTGCTTAAGGGAGGCAGGGAAGCTGCGTTCTCGAACAGGGCCCTTATAAAGCTGATAAAGGAAGCTACGAAGGATATTGTCGGGGATGGGTGGATCCTCGGGATCGAGAGCCATCAGGACGTTGCCCAGCTTCTATCGATGGATAAGTACATAGACCTGATGATACCGCGCGGCTCGAATTCATTTGTCCGGTACATCATGGATAACACAAGGATTCCTGTGATGGGGCATGCAGATGGCATCTGCTCGGTATATGTCGATGATGATGCGGACCTCGATAAGGCCGTGAGAATCGCGACAGACAGCAAGGTGCAGTATCCTGCCGCATGCAATGCATGCGAGACGGTACTCGTTGCAGAAAGCGCAGCAGGCCGTTTCCTCCCATTGCTATCAGAGAGCTTCTCGAAGCATGGTGTCGTGGTCCATGCCGATGAAAGGTCAATCAGGTACTTCAAGGGAGCCATTCCTGCAACAGAGGATGACTACAATACCGAGTTCCTTTCCCTTGAGTGCGCGATAAAGGTCGTCTCCGGAATAGATGAGGCGATTTCGCATATCGCGGAGCACTCATCAAAGCATACTGATGCGATAGTCACGGAGAATCAGGAGAAGAAGAGGAAGTTCTTCCTCTCTGTGGATTCCGCCGATGTCTTCTGCAACTGCTCGACACGCTTTGCCGATGGCTATAGGTTCGGCCTTGGCGCAGAGGTCGGCATTTCCACTTCGAAGCTCCATGCAAGGGGACCTGTCGGGCTTGATGGGCTTACGACGACAAAGTGGCTTCTCTCGGGAAACGGTGAGACTGTCGCAGAGTATTCTGGACCCAATGGAAAGCCTTTCCATCACAAGGAGCTGATCTGATGAGGGATTTTTCATCTGTCCGCCGCGTTGTGCTTAAGGTAGGAACCAACCTTCTTTCATCATCGTCAGGCGTCGACCGCGATAGAATAGGCGATATAGTCAGGCAGATATCAATACTGAGGGACAGGGGGTATCAGGTCCTTCTTGTATCATCAGGAGCTGTAGGACTGGGAGCAAAGGCCCTCAGGCATAACAACCCTGTCGTATCGGTCCCGATGAGGCAGGCATGCGCTGCAATCGGGCAGCCTCTGCTTATGAGCGCATACGAGGATGCATTCTCGAAGTACAACCTCCTCTCTGCACAGGTCCTGATCACCAGGAGCATACTGAATAACAGGAGGAGCTACATCAACCTGAGAACCAGCGTATCGACTCTCCTTGCTATGGGCGTGGTGCCTGTTTTCAACGAGAATGATGTCGTCTCCACCTCTGAGATCGGCAATGTCTTCGGCGATAACGACAGGATGAGCGCGATGGTCGCTTCCAAGATAGATGCTGAGCTCCTGATCCTCCTTACGGATATCGATGGGGTATACACAGGCAATCCAAAGACCGATAGCAGCGCTGAGCTCCTGAGGACAATAAGCCACATAACCCAAGCTGTTCTTGGCTATGCCAAGGGTGCAGGATCCAGGTTCGCAACGGGAGGAATGAAGACAAAGCTTCTTGCCGCTGAGATCGCCCAGAAGGGCGGATGCGGTACAGTCATCGCCTCAGGGTACGAGAAGGACAGCATCATCAGGATAATGGAAGGCGAGGAGATAGGCTCCTGGATACTCCCCGAGGAGAGGCTTACGCAGAGGGATAGATGGATCCTCAACAATGTCGCTGTCGGAGCCCTTATCGTAGATGATGGCGCAAGGAAAGCCCTGATCAACCACAAGAGCCTCCTTCCTTCAGGTCTCAGGGGGGTTGAGGGAGTATTCGCAGAGGGTGATGTCGTTGAGATCAGGGGGCTTGACGGAAAGGCGTTTGCGAAGGCTGTGCCGTATTTCAACAGCTCAGAGCTTGAGAGGATCGAGGGAAAGCGGAGCGATGAGATCGTTTCTGTCCTTGGCGGAGGCAGGAAGGATGTGATCTTCAGGCCGGAGGATCTGGTGCTGCTGGATGAGTAACTACAGGATAATACACAGACATCAGGATCTGGGGCTCAGGATCTCTTCCCTCTATAGGCAGCAGCAGCTGGCAGTAGGGATTCTCGATCTTGGCTCTGAGGAGGACCTTGTATCATCGCTTGACTGGTATATGGGGAATATGAACATAGCGCTCCATGTAATGACAACCCAGTCAAGGATCGATGAATTCCCTGTCCTGGACAAGTATCCTGATGTCACATTCATAATCTTCAAGAACCCAGCTACTACAGGAGAGTACATAAACGCATTCGCCGATGAATGCTATTCTACCTTCTTCCTGGTCGTAAGGACCGATTCGGAGCTGATTGCATTCGAAGGAGACCGCCTTATTACGGCTATGTCAGATAGGAACCATCCTGCGATAATCACTCCTGTGATGATCAGCGCCACAGGTGAGATAATGCCGACCCTGCGCGCCCCCTTCATCAGGGGAAAGCAGGTAGAGCCTCTTTCCTTCGTCCCCGACCTTGAGGCCCCGGAGCAGGATAACCTCTATCCTGTGATGGAGCTTGGGCTCTATGACAGGGCGCTCTTCCAGCGTCTCAGGGGCTTCGATCCGCAGATCAATGGAGAATACTTCCAGGCAATGGACTATGGCGTGAGGTGCTTCCTCTTAGGGTACAGGGCAGTGACAATGAAGGAGCTCGCTATAAGGTTCCCAGGCAGGGTCTCCATAGTGGAGGACAGGTCGGAGTGCGAAGGCGTTGAGCGCTTCTACACCAAGGCTCTATCAATAAGGCGCATCGCAGGGAAGAACGTTGTGGAGAAGTGGAAGCCCTATGTCGATAAGGAGCTTCTCAATGATGAGATAAAGAAGAAGCAGCTCATACTGCAGAAGACCGATTTCTTCACTCTCATTTCTACATGGAGCGTAAGGGATAAATGAGAAAGAGCCCGCTTTCGCAGGCTCTTCTTCATAGCTTCTTTTCCTTTTCCCTTGTCTCCATGATCAGCCTTGTCTTCATGCTTCTCAGGTTCTCAGACAGGGATACCTTGTAGATATGCGGGTTGATCTGCCTCTTGTAGGATTTGTCGAACCTAGCAAGCTTCTCTGCAGATGATTTCTGGATTTCCTGAAGGGAAGGGGAGGCGCTGATCCTCCTTCCGTCTTCCATCTTCTTCGAAAGCATCGGAGTGAAGTAGGAATAGCTTCCCTTCTTCATAACGAAGAAATCCGCTGTGCTGAAAGGATGGTAGAATGTTATGTTCCTGCCCTTCTCTGGGGTCTCATCGGCCAGTGCGATCAGATCCGCCATCGGGCTTCCTTCCTTGTCGAAGAACCTGTAGACCTGCTTGATTCCAGGATTCGTCGTCTTCTCATAGCTATTGGATACCTTGAGAGTCGGGACGAATACTCCCATCTCTTCCTTAGCAGATAGCTTGTATACGCCATTGAGGGAGGACTGGGTTCCGCCTGTTACGAGATGCGTTCCGATTCCCCAGCTGTCAATCGGAGCCCCATCGTTGATAAGGTTGAGGATGATCTCCTCGGTCAGGTCATTTGAGATGCAGATTGTCGCATCCTCGAGCCCAGCCTCATCCAGCCTTGCCCTGATGGCCTTTGTGAGGTAAGAAAGGTCTCCTGAATCGATTCTGACACCGATCCTCTTTCCCTTGGCCTTCATCTCCTTTCCGATAGTGATGGCCGCCTCTATTCCGGAGCCAAGAGTATCGTATGTGTCGATAAGGAGGATGCAGTTGTCCGGGTAGATTTCCGAGAAGCGCCTGAATGCCTCTTCCTCGCTGTCGAAGCTCATGATCCATGAGTGCGCCATCGTTCCTGCTACTGGAATGCCGTAGATCTTGCCTGCATAGGTGTCGCTTGTGACCTTCGTTCCGCCAATGAATGACGCTCTTGCGGCTGAGTGCGCTCCATCCTCTCCCTGTGCTCTTCTCAGGCCGAATTCCATGATCGCTCCATGGCCTTTCGTCGCAAGGACCATCCTTGAGGCCTTGGTGGCTATCAGAGTCTGGAAATTGACTGTGTTCAGAAGAAGGGATTCTATGAGCTGAGCATCCATGAGCCTTGTCTCTATCCTGATAAGAGGCTCTCCGGGGAAGGCAGGGGTTCCTTCATCGAAAGCGTAGACATCGCCGCGGAACCTGTATGTCCTGAGATACTCGATGAATCTCTCATCGAAGACGCCGAGGCTTTTCAGGTAGTCTATGTCGTCGCTGGAGAACGCAAGGCCCTCCAGCTTGTCGATCAGCTCTTCGATTCCTGTGAATATCGTGTATCCTCCCTGGAAGGGATTGTTTCTGTAGAACATGTCGAATACAACCCTTGGGTTGTGATCCTGCAGGAAATAGCCCTGCATCATGGTCAGCTCATAGAAATCAGTGATAAGAGCGCTTTTCATCTTTACCTCTTCTCGATTCTGTCGAATCCGCAGTATGGAACAAGTGCAGGTGGAATGGATACCGATCCATCCTCATTCTGGTAGTTCTCGATAAGCGCAACCATTGCTCTGGAAAGAGCTACGGCTGTACCGTTGAGCATATGCACGAATCTGATCTTGCCATCATCGTCCCTGTACCTGATATTCAGGCTGCGGGCCTGGTAATCGGTGCAGTTCGATGTGCTTGTGACCTCGCCATACTCTCCGTCATCGCCTCTTCCTGGCATCCATGCCTCGATATCGAACTTCCTGTATGCAGGAGCTCCAAGGTCTCCTGTTGCTGTATCGACGACCCTGTATGCAAGCCCAAGCCCGGAGAAGATCTCCTCCTCGATTGAGAGAAGCAGCTTGTGGTATTCCTCGCTCTCCTCAGGAAGGCAGTAGATGAACATCTCGAGCTTCGAGAACTGATGGACTCTGTATAGGCCCTTCGAATACTGCCCAGCGCCTCCTGCTTCCCTTCTGAAGCAGTGTGATAGCCCAGTCATCTTTATAGGGAGATCCTTCTTCTCCAGGATCTCGCCTGAGTAGTAGCCGCCAAGAGTGATCTCAGCTGTTCCTACAAGGCATGTGCCTGTTCCTTCGATTGTGTAGATATTGGACTCAGCTCCGCGTGGATTGAATCCGATTCCGTTGAGGATCTCCTCCTTAGCCACATCAGGAGTGATGAATGGAGTGAAGCCATGCTTCATCACGATATCCATCGCATATCTCTCAAGTGCCATCTGGAGGATGACTCCTCTGTTCTTAACATAGTAGAACTTCTGGCCGGAGACCTTTGCTCCCTTATCGAAATCCAGGATATCCAGATCCTGCCCAAGCTCGACATGGTCCTTTGCCTTGAACGGGAACCTCTTCGGCTCGAGGTGGAACTTGATAGCGAGGCTGTCCTTATCTTCCTTTCCTACAGGTGCATCAGGGGATGCGTAGTTGGGGATCGTCCTTGCTTCCTCGCTGAACTTCTTCTCGATTGCCGCAAGCGCCTCTTCCTTCTCGGCAAGCTCCTCCTTGATTGCCTTTCCCTCAGCAATCAGGGCGCTTCTGGTCTCAGGGTCGAGCTTTCCCTTCATCTTCTGGGCAGTCTCGTTCCTCTTTGCCCTCAGGTCCTCTGTCTCCTTGAGAAGAGCATTCCTCTCATCCTGGTCCCTGATGATCGCATCAAGATCGACATTCATGTACCTGTTCTGGATGTTAGCCTTGATCTCGTCATATCTTGTCTTGAGTTCCTTGATATCTATCATATATTCTCCCGTGTTGCTTTGTTTTCCAATTCTATGCTTTTCTGCGATGATTGAACAACTGCCTCGATGACCGCTTTGGCGAAATTGTTATCCTGCAAGGCCTTCACACCCTCGATTGTCGTTCCCTTCGCAGAGCAGACCATCGTCTCAAGCTCTATTGCATTCCTGCCTGTCATCTCCTGCAATGATGCTGCGCTGACCAGCGTGTCACGCACAATGGCAAGCGCTGAAGGGTAGGGGATCCCTTCCTTGACGCCACCCATTGCCATCTGATGCATGAACTCGAACGCATATGCGATCCCGGATCCGGAGATCCCTATGAATGCAGGAAATAGGCTCTCATCAAGTGAAAAGGCGCTGCCGAAGGCTGATGCTATCTCCATAGCCCTCGTCCTGTTCTCCTCCGATGTGCTATCAAGGCAGGCGACAGCCGTGACTGACTTTCCGGCCTTCGCCGCGATATTAGGCATGAAGCGCACTATATCCTTCTTCCCTAGCCTTTTTGAAAGGACGCTCAGAGGGACTCCTGCAGCAATCGAGATGACAAGTCCGGCCTCAAGCATCCCTATCTTCGTGTACAGATCAGGCAGGACCTGCGGCTTCACGGCGATAATAAGGACATCCGTACCTGAAAGATCCTCAAACGATTCCAGTACCTCGATCTCCCTGCCTTCCGCGAGGCTTTCCGATTTCTTCCTGTCGCTGTCGAATACCCTGACAGTGCATCCCTCCTTCAGGGAGAGGGCAGATGCTATAGCACCTCCCATGTTCCCTGCTCCCAGCACAGATATGATCATAGTGCATCCTCCCATCTGCTTTCATGGAGCTCGCCCTGTGTCCTGAAGCCTTTCCATCCAGACTGCCTGTAGTACTCATAGCATGCTATGGCAGCGCTATTGGAGAGATTCAGGCTCCTGATATCCCCGATCATCGGCAGACGAAGCGTTCTTTCAGGGTTTGCCTTCAGTATCCTTTCGTCTATTCCCCTGCTTTCCTTTCCGAAGATCAGGTAGACATCCCTGTCCATAGGGTAGTGTACATCGCTGTATACCCTGCGGCCCTTTGTCGAGAAGAAGAAGAGCTCATCGCCGCAATGCTTCTCCATGAAGGCATCCACTGAGCTGTACTCCTCTATGTCGACATACTTCCAGTAGTCAAGGCCTGCATGCCTGACAGCCTTCTCGCTTATGTCGAAGCCAAGGGGATGGACAAGGCAGAGCCTTGTTCCCGTAGAAGCGCATGTGCGCGCGATGTTTCCCGTATTCTGGGGGATCTCAGGCTCGAATAGGCATATATTAAGCATGGTAAGAGAATAGCACTATATCGCCAGGAGGTGAACAGCCCTGGCATTATTCCCTTTCTCCTCCGATTCCATCTTCGTCGAGGTTCGATGCCTTCCTGATCATATTCCCGCTCCTTCGGAGGCTAAGCACTGTCTTCTCAAGCGTCCTCTTCTTCTCATTGACTTCATCGAACAGGTCCTTCTGCTCGACCTCCTCTGCTTTGTAGAGGTCGCCGAGCGCAAGCCCGATCAGCCTTATTCCCTCTCCGCTGTAGCGCTCCATGAAGAGCCTCGATGCGATTGAGAAGACATCAGATGAGGAGTAGATCGCCATCCTAGGCTTCTCCTGTATAGTTGTCGTGCGGAAATCCTCGCCGTATCTTATCTTGACTGTCACGGAGCGGGGAATGGTCTTCTCATCCATTGCCCTGAGCATCAGGTCCTCGCTCATTGCGGATAGGCTCTTCTTGGCCTCCTTCTCGTGCACGTCGTTCCTGAATGTCGTCTCTGCTGATATCGAGTGGCTCTTTGCTTCCTTCTGGAAAATGCCAGGGTCTATCCCTCGCGATGCATTGTACAGGAATGATGCGCTCGTCTCCCCGAACAGGCGCCTGAGCTCCTCGATGGGTATCATCCTTATGTCGCGTGCATTCCTTATTCCCTTCCTGTTAAGCGACTCAAGGCTTGCCTTGCCGATTCCCCAGAGCTTGCCGAGCTCTATCGAGTCCACGAAATCAGTCTCCCTGCCAGGAGGGACGATAGTAAGGCCATCAGGCTTCCTGTAGTCAGAGGCAAGCTTCGCGACATACCTGGAGGAAGCGACTCCTATGCTTGCTGTGAGTCCCGTTTTCTCCTTTATCATGCTCTTCAGCATCCCGGCTGCCTTTCCCGGCATGCCATATAGCCTCTCCATTCCTGTCATATCCAGGAATGCCTCATCGATGGAGACCTGAAGGAAGCCAGGCGCGAAGGCCTCTATTATATTCATAACCTCATGGCTCTTCTCCTCATAGAGCCTGTAGTTCCCATCGATGCATATGGCATTGGGGCATAGCCTGAGGGCTGTTGTCATGGGCATTGCGCTATGCACGCCGTATTTCCTTGCTTCATATGAGCAGGTGGATACAACCGATCTCGGGCCAGGATGGCCTATGATCAGGGGCTTTCCCCTATAGGATGGATTGAGCAGCTCCTCGACAGAGGCGAAGAATGCATCTAGGTCAATATGGAAGAATACCGTACCCATGGCATGATTATAGCACAGGGACTGTTTTTTTCATTATAATGGGTATATGCGCAGAATCCTTTTGACCATCGCATTGCTATTCTCGGTGCTGCCTGCTTTCTCCTCGCCGCTTGGCTTCGGAGAACTCCTCGACAGCCCTCTTTACGCTGTTTCATACTCAGGCTCCGTTGAGGACTCGTTTGCAAATCCGGCATCGCTATCGCTGGTGGAGAACGGGACATCGAGCCTTGCTGTATCCGCGATGGTATCCGACAGCTGGGACACATCGAAGCTGGGAAAGGAGAAGATGTCGTTTCTCCAGAACGGCAGAAGCGAGCTCCAGGCTTCCTTCATGACGAAGCACTTTGCATTCACTGGAAGCTTCGCAACGACCTTCGAGGACAGGAGGATGAATGCATCAGGGAACCCTGTCTTCGATATCTACACAGGCCTCAATCTGCAGATCGATGCATCATATGCCTTTCCCTATGTCTCCTTCGGCGTGAGGATGAAGGGAGGAAACAGGATGGTCAGGGCCGAGAAGGAGGTTGCCGGATTCTCAGCTGTCATCGCAAACGCATGGTTCAGCCCCTACGAGAGGGAAGCGAACAGCGAGTCGTTCTCAGCAGGGCTGGGAATGATAGTCAGATACAGGTTCTTCTCCGCAGGAATCTACATCGATGAGATACTTGCGCTGAATGAGAAGAAGAGCATATCGGTGGATCTTGGCATGATTCTCAGAAGCTCCACTGTCTCATTGTCGCTGCAGGGAGACCGATTCAGTAAGTCAGGGGACCTTGCATTCTTCCGTCCCAGGCTATCCGTATCGATCACAGGCCTCAATGGAAATGGCAAGCTCGAGGCTGAAGCCGATCTTGCATTGCAGTTCCTTCCTGATAGCTCGCTTGTATTCGCTGTCTCCTACTATGAAAGGCCTTATTCCCTCGGCTTCAAGCCAGAGAACGGGGTATTCTCCTTCCTTGCCAAGGGCGTGATGTCGAAATGCACGCTGACCCTTGGAGCTTCTTTCTCAGTCTCTGACTGGAAGACTGTGTCTCCTTTCATCGTATTCTCATACATCAGCTGATCGGAAGAGAGAGCGTGAAAACAGATCCCTTTCCTTCCTGGCTTTCGACCGTGATGGTGCCTGCGTGTATGATTGCTATGTGCCTGACGATCGAGAGCCCAAGCCCTGTTCCTCCCGATTCCCTGCTCCTTGCCTTATCCACGCGGTAGAAGCGTTCGAATATCCTCGCCTGGTCCTCTATGGATATACCGCATCCCTGGTCGGATACTATGAAATGAATGTGCTTCGGGGTCCTGTCCACGGATACTCTTACTATGCTATTCTCCGGAGAGTATGATATTGCATTCACTACAAGGTTGATAAGGGCCTGCACTATCAGGGATTCGTTGCATGTGACATTCACGCCTATGCTGCTGTAGATGACGCTGATCCTCTTTGCTTCTGCCTTGAAGGAAGTATAGGAATCGACCTCGCTGAGGATTCTGATATCCGTTGTATTCTCCATTGTCGGCAGGATGTCAGACCTGTCAAGGGATGTCAGGAGCAGAAGGTCGGAGATTATACCCTGCATGTGAAGGCTGTTCTTGTGTATGATCCTGGCAAAGCCATGGACCTGATCTGGAGTGAGATCCTGCTCGGAGAGCGTCTCCGAGAAGCCTATTATCGCAGTAAGAGGCGTCTTGAGCTCATGGGATACATTGGATACGAAGTCCTGCCTTACAGTCGCAAGGTGCTCTATCTTGGTTACATCCGTGATCGTAAGCACAGCCTTTCCCTTTGCTATGCTTGAGATCTGGAACAGTATCTGCTTCTCCCTTCCTTTTCCGCTTGCTGCAGCCTCCTTGCCGATTGCACCCTTGTATATCACGAGCTTCACGCCCGTCCTTTCCTTCGTGCTCTCAGCCTCTGCAATTGCCTTCTCCAGCTCATCCGAAGGGATTATGGAATGAAGCTTCCTGTCAATAAGAGGGGAGGCCCAGTCAAGAAGCTCCTCAGCGCTCCTGTTGGCCTGCAGCACGACTCCGTCGATAATCAGCAGTACGCCCTCTCCCAGGGCCTGGAAGATATCGTCGTATTCCCTTATTATGCTATTCCTCTGCATACCTGTATCCAACACCCCATACAGTCGCGATAGCAGAACCAAGGGACCCCAGCTTCTTCCTGATAGAAGCAATCTGGACATCGATGGATCTCTCTGTGACCGAATAGTCGTTGCCCTTGATCGATTCAATGATCTGGCTGCGCGATAGAACCTTTCCATCTGCCCTTGCAAGTGAGATGAGGATATCGAATTCGGTTGCTGTAAGGACAATCGGCCTGCCTTCGAACTGGCACTGCCTCGTACCCTGGTCCATGAAGAGTCCCTTCTCTGTATGTATTGTCCCAGCTGTGTTCTTCCCTTCCATCCTCCTGAGGACCGATTTGATCCTTGCGATGAGTATCTTCGGGGAGAATGGCTTTGTGATATAGTCGTCAGCTCCCAGCTCGAGGGCTGTGATGATGTCTGTCTCCTCTGTCAGGGCCGATGCGACGATGATCGGAAGCTTCCTTTTGGGGCTTTCGTATCTGACATACTTCAGCACATCCATGCCAGAGATCCCGGGAAGCATCATGTCGAGTATGACAAGGGAGTATTCGTTGTCCCTTATCTTCTCCAGCGCCTGCTTTCCTGTTTCAGCTGTATCGGTCTGATAATGATGGGCTTCAAGATTGAACTGGATCAATGTGCGGATGTCCGCATCATCTTCGACTATTAGGATCATCATACAACCATGATAGATTCGATGCTGGAAAAAAACAAGGAAGTTGGTTGAAAGGCATGGTGTGCGATGGTAGCATTCTTCCATGCTGCATGCTGATGGATTGGATTTCACACTGTGCCCGGAGCTCTTCCGGGCCTTCCAGAACCCTGATTCCCATATGATCGATTCAATGCTTTCCAGGCTTTCGCCGAGCCTAAGGAGCGCTGTTCTGATTGTCACATGCGACAGGGCAGAGCTTTATACGGAGGGCGAGGCTGATTGCAGGGAGCTTCTTGCAAGAGCCATGGGACTCAGGTACCTTGAGGTGTCGAGGTATATGTACCAGGTGAGGGAGAATGCTGAGAAGCACCTACTGCTTCTTGCCTCTGGAATCATATCGCCTCTTTTCGGAGAGGATACTATTATCAGCCAGGTGGGTCAGGCTATGGAGCGCTCCAGGCTTGCAGGGCTTTCCGATTCATACCTTTCCAGGCTATTCGGGACAGCCGTCGCGTTCGGAAAGAGAATGCAGACAGAGCATAGGCTCAGGGTTGTCGATAGCACGATAGCAGATGGTGTTTCCGTGAGGATCAAGGATGGCTCAAGGGTCCTTGTTGTCGGATCGGGGGAGGGAGCAAGAAGCATTGCAGAGAGCCTGAAGGCAAGATGCGATGTATCAATGACTCTGCGCGATACATCGAAGGTCTTCCTCCTCCCCGTGGGAGTGAAGGCTGTTTCATACGATGACAGGCTTGCTGCCGCGTCATCATGCGATGCAGTCATCTCATTCTCCTCAGGCCTGTACCATACATTCGGGGACGAGGATCGCGAGGCTCTTTCGGGAAAGCTCCTTTTCGATCTGGCAATGCCTAGGGATATGCCTGGGGATTTCGGTGCTATGACAATAGAGAGCATGGGAATAGAGCTTCCTGAAAGGAAAAGGGTAGAGCGCATAGTCAATGAAGAGGCTGATAAGGAGATCGGATCGTTTTTCCATAGGATGGAGAATGCCAGGATCATTGGAGATGTGAGCATGATGGCAGAGAATGCGGCATCAGAGGCGCTTCGCCGTCTCTCAGGTCCCTTACGCGGCCTTGGGCTGGAGCCTGGAAAGGAAGAGGCCTTCCGCTCTGCTTTGCATGATAGCATCAGGAAGGCCTTCATCTCTACAGCGATGAGCTCTAGAAAACAGTGAATGCGTTCTCGTAAACGGCCTTCTCTCCCTTTCTGAGAAGCCTTGTCTCCTTCATCTTCGAGATATCCATAGGCCTTGATGCATCCCCGAATGAAAGCATGGGTTCGATGCATACATACTGAGCATGCTTAGGTGCGCAGGTCCAGATCGTCAGAGTGCTCATATTTCCCATGGTTGCTGTAACGCCATGCTCTCCTTTGCTGCTCACAAGCGTCACCTCGGAGCTTCTCACCCCATCGAGGATGATCGCACCCTTGTCTGTTTCCTCGCGAGAGAGCTCGATGCTGTCCCCTACGAGGAAATCCCTCTCAGTCCTGAAGACTCCATCCACAGCATATTTCCTGTCCAGTCTCTCATTCTCCTCGAATGAAACTGAGTATGTATCAAGCTCGGTTCCTTCTCCGTTTATGTCGAGCGAGAATGCAGGATGCCAACCGAATGTGTAATACAGGTCATCCTTTGCCTCTATCTCCGCTTTTGCCGTATAACCTGTCTCTGAAAGCGTGTAAGTCACTGTCAGCACGAAGCCGAAAGGATAGTTCTCCTTCCTTGTCTTCTCGCTGTCCTCAAGCCTGAATACAGCCTCGTTTCCGCTCTGCCTGACCAGAGTGAACTCGGTATCCCTTGCGAATCCGTTATTCGGCATATCGTATTCCCTGCCTAGGTATGCAATCCTGCTGCCGGGAGTAGGCCCTATCATAGGAAAGAGCAGAGGAGCTCTCCTGAACCAGTAGTCAGGGTTTCCTGACCAGATGTATTCCCTTCCATCCATCTTCAGGCTCTGTGGCTCAGCACCGAGCGTTGAGATTACCATTTCCGTCTTTTCTGTCTTTAGCTGGATTGTCATAATGCCTCCGATTTGATTGTACGCTCTTTGATCGATGGTGTACACTTATGGCATGGAAACTGAATACAGATTGATCCGCGATAGGGATAGCGAGGCATTCGCTGAAATGATGCGGAAGCACTCATCGGAAAACCCTTTCTCGTTGTATCTCCCGCAGGAGGTCAGCGGGAGGCTTATAGAAGCATCCCATTACCTGAAGTCGGTAAAGAACTCCTCATTCATCATGATAGCGCTCTCCGATAATCGCATGGTCGCTGCATGCCATGTATCGGTTGTCTATGGCGTCAGGCTCTGCCACAGGGCAGGGATCTCGCTTATTGCACTCAGGAATTCAGGAGGAATCCCTTCCCGTCTGCTTTCCCTTGCAATCGATGAAGCAAAGGAGAGGGGAGTGAGCAAGCTGGATGCTGAGGTATGCTCAGAAGATCAGGACTCCATTTCAGTCTTCAGGGAGAACGGATTTGCAGATGAAGGCACAAGAAGCAGGTTCCTGGATATAGATGGAAGCTACAAGGATAGCGTACTGCTTGGGCTTGAGATCTGATTCAGCGCTTCTCAATCAGCATAAATCATCGACTCGTTGCTCTTCTTTCCTCAGGCTTCTTGAAAGCCATTATTTCCATAAAGCCATGAGGCCATCACACCAGCCCCATGGCATTATCGCAGCATCAGATGCTGTTTTCCGATGAGGAAAGGATCTCCCTGATCTGCTTCTCGTCTTTTCCAAGATACCTTGCGATCATGTCGTATCCCAATCCCATCCTCCTCATGTTCTCGGCTGCCGTCCTGGCTTCCCTTGCCATGCCCTCCTTCATGCCCTCCTTCATGCCTTTACTTATGCCTTTCCTCAAGCCTTCCTTCATGCCTTCAGCCTTGATCTTCTCCATCTGCTCGCACATCGTCCTGACCTCCCTGTCATTCGTCTTGAGATGCCTGGTCCTCTCCGCAATGGCGGGAATCAGCATCTCATCCGGATCGGAGCAGCTGAAGTCGTGCATCAGCTTCCCTATATCCGACCCGTCCCTGTATTCCCCGTTGGCGTACACTATATACGACCCATCCGGGAACTCGCTGCCGTCATCAAGCATGATCCTCCGGACCATGTAGATGGGCATCCCCCTTCCGTGGCTGTCCCTCTCGGTTATGAATATAACATACGAATCGGGAAGCTGGGAGAACTCCTCCCCGCTTTTCAGCACCGCGACGTCCATTGCGCTTGAGTGGTAGCGCGCCCTCCTTGGGTCCGCGCCCCTCATGTCCCTCTGCACCTCGATGTCGTAGATCCTCCCATCCGAGTCCGATGCAAGCACGTCGAGGCATAGGGACCTGGATCCCGGCATCCCCTTGAGGTCGGCCTGCGATGCCGACTTTATTATCCTGAGATCCGGCTTCCCCAGTATTATCCTGAGGACGGTCTCGGCCACCTCGTCGCAGTCCCTGAACATGCACCTCATGAAAGTGTCGTCGATCGGCCTGAAGCGCCTTATGGCCTCAAGGTACTCCTCCTTCAGGAGCGGGCTTCTTTTCCCTGCCAAATCACATACCTCCTTTTATCCATATATCCTTATTCGCGATATGCCGGGGAAAATGACAGATAGAGCTATATTCAGAGCTATGGGAATTCACAGGAAAACAGAATAAATAATTAGATTCCGGACAGAGAAGCGGCTTATTCCTCAAAGAATGGAGAATAATTTACGTTTCCCCATTGTATTGTCGATTAGCTAATGGTAGAATCCATGAGAGAGGAGAGAATATGAAGATTTCAACCGACAAACGCAATCTGATCATTTCCGGCCTGGTAATAGGAGCGATATCAGTGCTCCTTGTCATACTAGGCAACCCTAAGAACATGGGATTCTGCATCGCATGCTTCGTACGCGATATAGCTGGTGCTGCAAAGATGCATTCAGCTGCCGTCGTACAGTACGTAAGACCAGAGATCATAGGACTGATCCTCGGATCGCTTGCTATCTCGCTCGTGAAGAAGGAATTCAGGCCAAGAGGCGGCTCGAGTCCCTTCCTTAGGCTTGTGATCGGAGCTTTCGTCATGATCGGAGCCCTCACCTTCCTCGGATGCCCATTCAGGATGATCCTTAGGCTTGCAGGAGGAGACCTGAATGCCCTTGTGGCCCTCTTCGGCTTCGCTTGCGGCATCGCAGCAGGATGCTTCTTCCTCAATAACGGCTTCAGCCTCGGACGCACCAAGGAGCAGTCCGCGATAGAAGGCGCAGCCCTTCCCGCTATCAATGCCATCATCTTCATCCTATCTCTAGCAGTCCCTGCCCTCTTTGCCTTCTCTGAGAAAGGACCTGGGGCAAGCCATGCACCTGTGATCATCTCGCTATCAGCTGGTCTTGCAGTAGGAATCCTCGCACAGAGGACAAGGCTATGCATGGTCGGGGGAATAAGGGACATCATCCTTGTCAGGGATTTCACCCTCATTCTCGGCTTTGCGGCTATCTTTTTATCTGCACTCATAATGAACATTGCTTCCGGAAGCTTCCAGCTTGGATTCGAGAACCAGCCGATTGCCCATACAGCTCACGTATGGAACTTCCTTGGCATGTTCATCGTAGGACTGGGTTCTGTGATGATCGGAGGATGCCCTCTCAGGCAGATCATCATGGCTGGTGAGGGATCCACTGACAGCGCTATGTCAGTGACTGGAATGTTCATAGGAGCCGCAGTCTCCCACAACTTCGGCTTGGTGGGAAACGCAACTGCAGATGGTCCTAATGCATATGGAAAGACAGCAGTGATTGCGATAATAGTCATCCTGCTGCTTATAGCTTATGGTTTTTCCTTCGGGAAGAAGAGAGGCAGATGATGTTTGAAGTTGATTGCAAGGGCCTTAGCTGCCCAATACCGGTAGTGAACACAAAAAAGGCGCTCAATGCCCATCCAGAGGGTGTTGATGTAATAGTGGACAATATCGTTCCGAAGGAGAATGTCACTAGATACGCAAAGGCTGTAGGCTATAAGGTAGATGCAGCCGAGGACGATGGGATTTGGACACTGAAGATAAGAAAATAGCCATCGGCTTATTCCATAATCATTACGGAGCCCTTCTCTTCAAAAGGAGAATGGGCTCCTGCTGTCGTCTCAGATCCGTTCCCAGATCGCTTTCATCGAGCTGCGGCACATGTGCAGAGCTCGAATACTACGGAAGCGAGGCTGAAATGATCGAGGCTATCAGGAATGCCGCCGATGAGAATGCCGATTCCTTCTACGTAGAGGAAAACGGGACATACAGGAAGATATATGAGTTCTAGCAAACGACTGACGAGCATGGTGAAGACCAGCGGGTGTGCCGCTAAGCTTCCGCCGGGGAAGCTCCATTCCGTAATAGACAGCCTCCCATTGATGGAAAGCGAGAACCTGATCGAGGGCTTCGAGAGCGCAGATGACGCTCTTGTATACAGGATAAGCGAGAATATGGCAGCCATAGAGACTGTGGATTTCTTCCCTCCGATGGTAGACGATCCCTATGTCTTCGGCCAGATTGCCGCCGCTAACGCTCTTAGCGATATCTACGCGATGGGAGCTGAGCCATCGGTTGCGATGAACCTCATGTGCTTTCCCTCCTGCCTCGAGCTGGATACGATGAGGAAGATCCTCCTCGGAGGACTCGATAAGGCAAGGGAGGCAGGCGCTGTGATCGCAGGGGGCCATACGATCTCAGACCCCACCCCGAAGTACGGCCTATGCGTGACTGGATTCGCGGATCCCGCCTCCATCTGGTCGAACAAGAGCGCAAGGATAGGCGATGCCGTAGTGCTTACGAAGGCGCTTGGGACAGGGATAATAATGACTGCATCGAAGGGCGATGAAGCCTCCGAGGAATCATTCAGCGCGGCTGTATCGTCAATGACCAGGCTTAACAGGAAGGCAAGGGATATTGCACGGAGGTACGACGTGCATGCAGCTACCGATGTCACTGGCTTCAGCCTCTCAGGGCACTCATCCGAGGTAGCGATCGCAAGCAATCTCACGATAGAGATAGACACAGGGCTTCTGCCTGTGCTTGAGGGTGCGCTTGAGCTTGCAAGGTTCGGCTTCCTTCCAGAGGGACGTTACACCAATGAGGATTACCTCAAGGACAAGATAAGGCATGCGGATTCGGTCCCTCTTGAGATGAAGGACCTGACGCTTGACCCTCAGACAAGCGGTGGCCTGCTTCTCTTCATGAGCAAGGATGAGGCCGAGGCGTTTGTAAGGGAAATGGATGAGGAGTGCTGCAGGATAATAGGAAGGACAACAGAGAAAAAAGATGCTTTCGTATTATTTTTGTAAACATGACGCCTGTATATGAGATATAATCTCATTGGAGGCAATGCATGAAGAAAGCGATCATCTTTCTCGCAATAATCATCACAGCTCTATCGATTCTCCCGGCACAGGGAGCAAGGGGCGCCTACCTTAAGGAGGAAGCAGGAAGCTTCGTATTCACCGATGCATCAGGCCGGAAGGTTGAGATTCCCGAAGGGATAACGAATGTAGCGCCAAGCGGTGCCGTTGCAACGATGTTCCTGACATCAATCGCTCCCGAGTACATGTGCAATGTGAACTCAGCGCCGTCAGTCAGCCAGATGGCGTACCTTCCCAAGGCTATTGCGGATCTGCCTGCCACAGGTCAGCTCTATGGCTCGAAGGCAACGCTGAACCTCGAGGAGCTCATCGCAACCGGTGCTCAGATCATGATAGACATCGGCGATTACAAGGATGGGATAGAGGATGACCTTGACAATCTCCAGGCGCAGATAGGCATTCCATGCATATTCCTCAGAGGCGACCTCGAGAGCATGGCAGACACATACAGGAGCCTGGGAAGGCTTCTTGAGGGCAAGGAGGAGAAGGGAGAGGAGCTTGCATCCTTCATAGACAGGACGATCGCAATGACTGCGGAGAACAGGGCAAAGGTAAGGAGCGAGGATGTGAAGAGGGTCATGTTCACATCCGGGCCTGATGGGCTCGGCACCTATGCAAAGGGATCCACGCAGGCTCAGGTTCTCGGTCTGATCGGAGCAGAGAACGCAATAGCAGTCGAGAATGTCACAAGCAAGGGCGTCGGGAATGCGATCAACATCGAGCAGCTCTATGCATTCGATCCCGATTACATCCTCTTCTCACCCGACAGCATATATGACAAGGCCGCATCGGATCCGCAGTGGAAGGAGCTTAGGGCAATAAGGGAAGGCTCCTATGCCGAGATCCCTGGCCAGCCATACAACTGGATGGCGAATCCGCCATCGATCAACATGGTGCTCGGAATCTGGTGGGCAGGCAATCTCATCTACCCTGAGCATTTCGATTACGACGTGGCAGAAGCCGCCAAGGAGTTCTATAATATATTCTGGGACTATGAGCTGACAGATGCTGAGGCAGAGAGCATGCTCAGCAGATCCACGCTCAGATAAGGAGAGACGATGACAGAGGCAATGGGATACAGAAGGAAGATGATGCTGCTTGCATTGCTCTTTATTGCCATATTCATTGCCTCATTCTTCATCGGAAGGTTCCCTGTGAGCATTTCAGGGGTGCTTAGGATCTTCGCCGATAAAGCAATAAGGATACTCACATTCGGACGCCTTGGGCTGGAGAGGACCTGGACGGGTCAGGAATACTCCGTTGTCATGAATGTGAGGTTCCCGAGGATCGCATCCGCGGCGCTGATAGGGGCTTCTCTCTCCATTGCCGGTGTCGCCTTCCAGGGCATGTTCAGGAACCCGATGGTATCCCCTGACCTTCTGGGAGCATCAACCGGAGCCGGATTCGGAGCGGCGCTTGCGCTCCTTCTCGGAGGCTCCTACTTCGCAATAACGCTGTCATCATTCGCATTCGGGCTCCTTGCGGTCTTCCTCGCCTTCTCCATCTCGAAGGCAAGCAGGATGAAGAGCACTCTTGCGATGGTGCTCTCAGGCGTTATGGTAAGCTCGCTCTTCTCATCATCCACGTCATTCGTGAAGCTGGTTGCCGATCCTCAGAGCCAGCTTCCTGCGATAACCTACTGGCTCATGGGTTCGCTTTCATCCATAAAGAACGCAGACCTGATGTTCGCTCTTCTTCCGATTGCCATAGGGACAGCTGTGCTTATGGCTCTCAGATGGAGGATCAACCTCCTGACCGTATCGGAGGCTGAGGCAAGGAGCATGGGGATAGAGACAGGCAGGCTCAGGCTTGCTGTGATCATAGCCTCAACGCTCGTTACTGCCGCAAGCGTATCGATCAGCGGCATGATCGGATGGGTCGGTCTTGTGATCCCTCACTTCGCCAGGATCATATTCGGGCAGGACTACAGGAAGCTCATCCCGTCCTCTGCCCTTCTGGGAGCTGCATTCCTGATAGCAGTGGATGACCTTGCAAGGATAATGACTGCAGCGGAGATCCCGCTCGGGATACTCACTTCATTCATCGGAGCACCCGTCTTCATATTCCTCATCATCAAAGGGGGAACCGAACGTGAGGCTTGAGGCAAGGAACATATCATTCGGCTATGACAGGAACAAGGTTCTGAAGGATATCAGCATCAAGGCAGGCTCAGGCGAGCTCATTGCATTCCTGGGTCCTAACGGCGTCGGGAAGAGCACGCTCTTCAGATGCCTTCTTGGCTTCCTGAGGCCTCAGTCAGGCTCTGTCCTGGCAGAGGGACGCGATGTCTTCTCATACAGCCGCAAGGAGCTTGCCAGGCAGATCGCATACATCCCCCAGAGCTACAGCCCCGCCTTCAACCACACGGTCCTCGATACCGTGCTTATGGGGATAACGAGCCAGATAGGGCTTTTCGACTCGCCGGGGAAGAAGGAGATAGAGAAGGCCAGGGAGGTGCTCAGATCGCTTGGGATGGAGGGCATGGAGGAGCGTGGCTCGATGAAGATCTCAGGAGGAGAGAGACAGCTCATGCTCCTTGCAAGGGCCCTGCTGCAGGATGCGAGGATACTGATCATGGATGAGCCTACAGCAAATCTCGATTACAGGAACAGCTTCCTCGTGATGGAGAGGGTGATGGCTCTGAGGGATGAGGGATACACTATACTCTTCAGCACCCACGACCCGAATCAGGCTCTCAGGTACGCATCGCGCTCAGTAGCCATAAAGGATGGGCATGTAATCGCAGACGGAAGGCCTGAAAGCGTTATAGACAGATCCCTTCTTGAGAACCTATATGGGATAAGGGCCGAGATATCAGGCATCAGGGCAGGCGGTAAGGATATCTCTGTATGCACGCCATACGAGGCTCTGAGATGATGCACCTATGGACCGATGAGATGATCATGTTCATGGATAGGGCCAGCGCGTTCTCATCCTACTTCGAGGATGTGGAGCGGGAGATCGAGCCATATCTTGAGGGGTGCACAAGCATCCTGGATGCAGGATGCGGCATAGGCCAGCTGTCGATAGAGCTCTCGAAGCACTATGGCAGAGTCGCTGCCGTCGACCTATCGGAAAGGGCTATAGCGCACCTAAGGGGATCTCTCAGGAAGAAAGGCATAGCGAATGTGGAGGCCATTGCAGAGGACCTGCACTCCTTCGAGCCTGAGGAGAAGTTCGATGCAGCTGTATTCAATTACTTCGGGCGCATTGATGAGATCGTCTCGATTGCATCGCGCATCGTCGATGGGACAGTGATCGCAATAAAGAGGAACTACCCGAAGCACAGGTTCTCGTTATCCGAATGCAGGATCGATGAAAGCGGGAAGATCGACAGCGAGGAATACCTCAGGAGCCTCTCGATACCCTATTCCGTGAAGGAGATAGAGTACGAGCTTGGCCAGCCTCTTGCCGATATGGATGAGGCTCTATCGTTCTTCAGGCTCTACAGCCGCGATAAGGACAGATCAATCATCACAAAGGAAAGGATAGCCGGAAGGCTTGTCGAATCTGAGATACCGGGATTCAGGTACTATCTTCCTCAGACGAAGAGAAGCAGGATACTGGTATTCAATACAAAGGATATGGAAAATGGAAGACATCTTCAGTGAAGTCTGCAAATGCCTGCAGCATGGCATTGATACTGTGCTATGCACTATTGTGGCATCAAGCGGAAGCACCCCCAGGAAGTCCGGGACAAGAATGGCAGTTGCCTCCAATGGGAAGGTCTATGGGACCGTAGGAGGAGGAAACCTCGAGAATTATGCCATAGCCAAGTCAAGGGAAGTGCTCAGGACGCGCGAAGGCTTCACGAGGGAATACCATCTTGCGCAGGGCAAGGACAGCGAGATCTCGATGGTCTGCGGAGGGGATGCAACGCTTGAGTACACATTCCTCGACAGCGGCAAGGTGGACAGGAAGGAACTGGAGAGGATCTTCGGAGAAAGCAGGAAGAACGAGACAGTGTACCTCTTCGGAGGAGGACACGTCGGGCAGGAACTTGTGCCTGTGCTTGAGCACATCGGATTCGATGTGGTCGTCTTCGACAACAGGCCTGATTACGCAACAGCAGACAAGTACCCTAAGGCAAGGAAGCTGATCGTAGGCGATTACCTGAGGATCGCTGATTATATAGAGATTCACAAGGAGGACTATGTTGTCATCATGACGCATGGCCATGCCTTCGACAGGGACATTCTCTATCAGGCACTGCAGACAGATGCGACATACATAGGATGCATAGGAAGCAGAAGGAAGATCGCAACGACAAAGGCCGCGCTTATGGAGAAAGGCATCACAGAGGAGAACTTCGCAAGGGTCCATACGCCTATAGGAATCGAGCTGTATGCGGATACGCCGGAGGAGATCGCGATATCGATCGCAGCTGAGATGATCAGGCATAGGGCGCTGGAGGAGCGTGATCCGCAGATAATGCATCCATAGGAGGGCCGCGGTATTGAACTCAGGGCCATCTGCATCTAGAATCTTCTATCTATGAAGGAATACTCAGCTAGGCGCATCGGGGTGCTCGCCCTGGGGCTTGTCACGATCTCAATCGGTGTCTGGCTCTTCAAGATATCGAAGATGGGCAACGATCCATGCTCTGCGCTTTCCCTGGCGCTTGCAGCGCTTCTCGGAATCAGATTCTCCGCAGTCCAGATCTCAGTCCATCTCGTATGGTTTGTCTTCGAGATCATGCTAGCAAGGAAGCTCATAGGGATAGGCACGTTCATGAACTGGTTTGGGATAGGCTTCGCAGTCGATTTCCTGACATGCAGCGTGGAGCCGCTCCTGTCTATCCCAGACAGCCTTGCCTTCCACATCCCCATAATGCTTCTTGGCGTTATCGTGATCTCGTTCGGCGCTTCGCTCTACCAGACTGCTGACCTTGGGGTCGCGCCCTATGATTCGATCTCGATCATAATGGCAGAGCGGACACCCCTTCCCTACTTCTGGTGCAGGATCATGACAGACTCGTTCTGCGCTGCGGCAGCATACCTCTCAGGCGGCATAATAGGGATTGGCACGCTGATCTCAGCGCTGGGTCTCGGCCCATTCATAAGCTTCTTCACGGAGAAGGCCGCGAAGAAGCTATGCGGCAGAGGGTGATTTCATCTTCGGATGGTAGCTGATCACGAGTATCCCAAGAGACACAAGGAGCACAGAGAGGATGTACTTCGTCTGGAAGACATTCTCCCCGAGAAGCAGCGATGCAGCGATTGCGCCTGTTATAGGATTGATGCACTGGAAGACAGATATCTTCCCTACGCTGTTTATGTTGATCAGGCTGGTCCAGAGAAGCAGGCATAGGCTGGAAACCATAGCGAGGAAGAGAAGAAGAGCATAGCCTAGCACTCCGCCTCCGGAGAGAGAGCCTCCTAAGAGGAAGGAGAGGATGAGTATCTCAAGGCCGCCTATCAGGAGATTGTAGCCTGATGCAACTATCGGGGATATCCCCGAAGCTATCTTCCTTGAGAGATTGGAGCCGAATGCGAATGCTGTTATAGAGAGGAACATCAGGCCTTCGCCTCCAGGCGTGAAGCCTTCAAGCGCGCCTCCATAGAGGAAGCACACAAGGACGCCGGAGAAGCCGATGACAGAACCTATTGCCTTCCTTGCTGTCATCCTGTCATCCCTGAACATGAAGTGCGCGATGATGTTCGAGGTTATAACCATCGTGCCATTCAGTATTGAGCAGTTTATAGAGCTTGCGCTGATCATGGCAGCGAACTGGAGCGCATAGACTATGCCTGTCTGCACTGTACCGAGGAACAGAAGCGGAAGAATGGTCTTCTTGTCAGGAAGCGGAAGCCTCCTGTCCTTCACGGCCTCTATTGCAAGGAGAATCAGCCCTGCTATCACGAACCTTGTACCTGCAAACGCATAGGTCGAGCCGACATCGCTTATCGAGAAGAGCTCATAGCACTTCTTGATCACAGGGAAGACTATTCCCCATAGCGCCTGGCAGAACAGCGCCAGGCATACGTAGACTTGGGGTTTTCTCAGCAATTCATTGATTCTAGGCATTTCCGGACTCCGGAGAACACTCTAGACCATTTGATGAAAGTATCCAATAGCTAGAGAAGGCGTCCGATCCTCGTATCGAGGATCCCATCCCTGATCGTGTACTCAGGATGGCCCTGATCGAAGGCAGAGAGGCATAGCGCGATTGCGATCTCATCATCCGATAAAGGCGCAGGATAGAATGGATTCGAGAACACGACGCTGCTTCCGAGCGTGACATGAGAAAGAGCGGATGAGCCTGAGTAGAACTCGCTGTCGCGGTGGAAGACAAAAGGCATCGAGATAGAATATCCCTCATCGTTTACGTACCTCACGCCCTCCTGGTTCACTATTCCCCTGTCTCCCCTTACCTCTATCTCTGGCCTTATCAGGGCTGAGTGGTAGAGGTTGGATGAGAAATCATCGATAAAGAGCTTCCCTGATGGATACTCAAGGATCCTGAGCTTCCGCACATAGCTCTCCATCTCTCCGCTCCTGACCCTGCCTGAGCGGCTTCCGGTCCTTGCGATCCTGGAATCATAATCCTTGGCAATGACGCTCCCCGGCATTCCCTCCTCACCCAGGATTGCCCTGATCAGGGTAGCTGCATGGTGGTTATGGAGCGCTGAGAGCCTAAGCTGGCTTACATTCCCTATCATCTTCGAGGCTTCCATCACAGAAGCAAAGAGAGGAAGGTTCCTATACTGCTCGAGCGTGTATCCATCGATATCCTCCACCTCCTCTATCTCGCTATCGGAAAGAAGGGAGAACGTGGTCTCTGTGAGGATGGTCTCGCCTCTCTCGGCAAGGCTTCTCATCATCCCCGTGTAGCCTTCCCTTCCCGATGCAACAATCACTGCATCGTGGGGTCTTGAGAGAGCATCCTCGAGGCTCTCTGTCACATAGAGGCCATGGATCGAGTAGCCATGCCTTCTTGTATATACAGCATTGATCCTTGCAAGATCCGGCACAAGGCGTGCGATCCTGATGTAGAACATGGCCCTCCAGCCAGTTCCTAGCAAAACATATTCCTTCATGGATGCATTATAGCATTTCTTGACAGGTTTTCGTTTTTCGGTTGTAATTTCCTATGCAACGTGTAGCAGGACTGCGTAATATCCAGTTGTTCCGCTATGCGTTTTTCTATTTTCAAGAGAAGTGTGCATCGCCAATAAGTCCAGCCTCTCTTAAGGAGGTCATATGGATAAATCCAATGCATATCTGGAACATGAGAGAATCGGCAGGCTTATGGCAAGATACGCAGTGCCATGCATCATCTCGCTTCTCGTCGCAGCGCTTTACAATATCGTCGACCAGATCTTCATAGCAAACGCATCATACCTCGGCTCCTACGGAAACGCCGCCAATACAGTCGTCTTCCCTCTTACCGTGGCTGCATTGGCAATAGCAGTGATGATAGGGGATGGATGCTGCGCCTCGGTCAGCATCCTCCTAGGTTCGGGAAGGAACAGCGATGCTGACAAGAGCGTAGGAAGCTCGATCGTGATGAGCATAGCCTCAAGCCTTGTGCTTACTGCGGTCTACCTTCTCTTCCAGCACCAGATCGTCTGCTTCTTCGGAGGCAACGCCAACCCGGAGACTTACAGGAATGCAAGGGAGTACTTCTTCTACATAACACTCGGTATCCCCTTCTACATGTTCGGGCAGGCAATGAATCCGCTGATCAGATCCGATGGAAGCCCACGCTACGCGATGGCAGCCATCACATCTGGAGCAGTGCTCAATATAATCCTCGACCCGATCTTCATCTTCCCTCTGAGGATGGGAATGAAGGGAGCTGCGATCGCTACGGTGCTAGGGCAGGTGCTTACAGCAGTCCTCTCGATCATATACCTTCTCAGGATGAAGACCATCAGGCTCTCAGGAAAGTGCTTCAGGATACACTTCCACCTTGCAAGAAGGTACCTTGCGCTTGGAGTCACCAGCTTTCTTTCGCAGATTTCGCTTGTAGTATCGATGGCAGCCATGCAGAACATGTGCATGAAGTACGGTGCCCAGGATCCTGTATTCGGGCAGACAGAGTATGCCCAGATACCGCTTGCCGTCCTGGGAATCGTGATGAAGTTCTTCCAGATAGCCATTTCCGTATCAGTCGGTCTCTCTGCAGGATGCATACCTATTGTCGGCTACAACATCGGAGCAGAGAGGAAGGACAGGGCAAAGGAGCTGTTCATAAAGCTTCTTGCCGCCGAAGCGGCTGTAGGAGCGATTGCGCTGCTGATCGTAGAGGTCTTCCCCCGCCAGCTCATCGGCATTTTCGGATCTGCGAACGAGAGCGCATACTACACCGAGTTCGCCATCAGGAGCTTCAGGGTCTATCTATGCATGATGGTGCTTGCGACTGTGAACAAGGGAACATTCATTTTCCTCCAGTCGCTTGGAAAGGCCGCAGAGTCCATATTCCTCTCCTTGGTCAGGGAGATAGTCTTCGGAGTGATCCTTGCAATCACGCTTCCGGCATTCCTTGGCCTTGACGGGCTTCTGATCTCGTTCCCCCTTGCGGATATCCTCACCTTCGTATTCACGGTCATTGTATCCTCCAGGATCCTCAAGGAGCTTGGAAGAAGCTGAGAAGAAATTGCTTGATAAGCCCTTGGCATTATCCAGGGGCTTTTTCATCACAGCAGGAATACAATTAATACTATTGATATTGAGTATCAATTGAATTGAATATTACCATAGGATTGGATACGTGATAGAATATTCCCAAAAATCCTTTCAGCAAAGGAATAGAGGGAATATGGCCAAGAACAGGAATACCATACAGCGCAATCTGGTAATGGAGGCAGTGAACAGGCTCAGAAGCCATGCGACCGCTGATGAAGTATATGAGGAAGTGGTCAAGGTGCACCCTGGGATAAGCAAGGGCACCGTATACAGGAACCTCAACCTGCTTGCAAGCAAAGGAGATATAAGGAAGCTCTCATTCCTGGGAGGCCCTGACAGATTCGACCATATAAGGGACGAGCACTACCACGCGCGGTGCACGGAATGCGGAACGGTCTTCGATGTCGATATGCCGTACATGCCAAAGCTCGACGATATGATCGGAGACAAGCATGGATTCGTATTCTCAGGCAACGATATTATCTTCCAATGCATATGCCCGGACTGCCAGAAGAAGGCATGAAGGGATGAAAAAAGCCGTCGCGAGGACGGCTTTTTTCCTTTTCAGAGGCTATCAGTTCTCTTCCTTGCCCCAGAGCTTCTTGAAGCACTGGATGACTACGATAGCAGCCAGGATCAGGAGAAGAACAGCGAAGACTGTCTGGAGACCTGCAGCCATTGTGTTGTAGGCAGCATCAGCTGCAGCGCCGGAGAATGCCTTAGCCAGGATTCCGACCTGCTTGATGACGATCTGGATGAGAGCAACTGTCGTTACGCAGAGCATGAAGATCATCGGGAAGATCATCATCTTGTTGGACTTCTTGATCTTCTTCAGGTAAACAGCTACTGCTGAGATTGCGAGAACCGAGAGAAGCTGGTTAGCCGATCCGAAGAGAGGCCAGATGTTAGCATAGCCGACCTTCATAAGAGCATATGAAGGAACGAGGACTACGATTGTAGCAACCCATGAGTTGGTGAGGAACTTCTTCCAGCCTGGGATGACTGCATCTTCCTTGTCGTCCTCCTTGCTTAGGAAGAGCTCCTGCCATGTGAGCCTTCCGACTCTAGCAACGGAGTCAAGCGAGGTAAGAGCGAATGCGGAGACTGAAAGCGAAATAAGCGTGAAAGCGAGCTCCTGAGGGATATGGAGTGTTCCGAGGAAGCCTGCTACAGCGCCTGCGAAGATATCCTGAGGAGTTCCTGCTGGAACCTTTCCGCCCTCAGCGACTGCAGCAACAGCGATGAGTGCGATGACTCCGAGGAGTGACTCGATGAGCATTGCGCCATATGAGATAGGAAGCATATCGCTCTCCTTCTCGACCTGCTTGGAAGCTGTATCGGAGGAAACAAGCGAATGGAATCCGGAGACAGCGCCGCATGCGATAGTCACGAAGAGGAACGGGAAGATGCTTGTTCCGTTTGCAAGCGTGAAGCCATTGAATGCGTTGAGCTTGATCTCAGGGTTGGAAACGAAGATTCCAAGCACTGCTGCTACGATCATTGCGATAAGCAGGTAGGAATTGAGGTAATCCCTTGGCTGGAGAAGAGCCCATACAGGAGCGACGCATGCAATGAGGATGTATGCGAATACGATGTATGACCATGTCTTGACTGAGATGCTCATCGGGCAGAGAAGTCCGATTGCGATGCATACGATGAGAAGCACGATTGCGATGATCGTGTTTACAGTCGTAGCGCCCTTCTTTCCGAGCTTGCTGTCGAGGTTGACGTTCCTGAGATAGAAGCCAAGGCCGATAGCTGCGAAGATAAAGAGGGATGAAGTCGTAGCGACCTGTCCATGCGATCTGTTGACGGAATCAGCAAGATTTGCATTGATTCCGAAGGACTTAGCCACGATATCTGCGAAAGCTGCGATTACGAGAATGCAGAAAAGATAGACGAAGATCAGGAAGAGTGTCTTTCCAAGCCTTCCTACATAGTTCTCGATGATGATTCCGATCGAGCGGCCCTTGTTCCTTACAGATGCGAACATGGAGGAGAAGTCCTGGACGGCACCAAAGAAAATACCTCCGAGAACACACCATAGGAGAACAGGCACCCATCCGAATACTGCTGCCTGGATAGGTCCGTTGATAGGGCCAGCGCCTGCGATAGAAGCAAACTGATGGCCGAATACGACCTGTGCTTTTGTTGGAACGTAATCAACACCGTCATTGAATTCAACAGCCGGGGTCTTCCTGCTGTTATCTACTCCCCACATCTTTGCAAGTCTCTTGCCGTAGAAGATATATCCACAGCCAAGTGCGACGATTGCAATGAGGAGAACCAAGATTCCACTCATTTTATAACTCCCAAATTAATACGTTGTGTATTGATTTACCGTATGTGATTCTAGTTAGTTTGATAAACCTATTCAATAGAATAACCCATCTATTTCCATCGTAATCGGGAATTATGTCAGAAAAAAAACCCCGGGGTCTTTCTCCCGGGGCCATGATCTAGTATCTCAATTCGCAGGCTACGAGCATCCTGTCAAAGAGCTCCTTTGCCTTGTCGCGCGGGATCCTTACCAGAGGATCGAGCATGAACGCCTGGAAGAGCTTTCCGTCATCGCTATCCCTTATTGCCTCAAGCGTCATCTGCTGGACGTCAGAGACATGCCTTACCATATCCTGGACGGATAGCGGTGGATCGGAGGCCACTGCAGGTCTTATCGAGTTCTCTGTAATAAAGCCATTGGACTCGACGATCCTTCCCTTTGGAAGATATGAGATCTGCCCCTCGTTAGGCCTGTTGATGTTCGTATACAGCGTCCTGTCGCCCATCAGCGAGCGCATGATGTCGACGCCCTCCTCGTCGGAGACTGTGGCAATGAGCTCTGAATCCTCGAAGACCTTGGCCTTCTTCCTGGCATCCTCTTCCTTCCTCCACCAGTATGGAGTGCGGATAACGCCGTATCTCTCAAGGCCCTCCTCTGACGCAAGATACCATGGGATGAACTCAGCAAGGTGCCTGTCCCCGGCGGCTCCGAGCGCACCGAAGTCCCTGAGAAGCGAAAGAGCGATAAGGTGGTCTGATTCGAACCACTTCATGTTCTCCTTCCTCTGCTTTGCCTTCTCGCTCATATCAGGGTATGTATCAGGAGATGATGCAAGCTCCCTTATGCGTGGCATCAGGTCGATTCCCTTCCATTCAGCCCCTGTGACCCAGGTGAAGTGGTTTACTCCCGTGATATCCAGATGTATCTCCCTTCTGTCAGGCTGCTCGACACTGAACCATGACGAGACCTTCTCAGCAAGGAACGACTGGATATGGAAGACCTCATGGCAGCATCCCATAGCCTTTATGGAGGGGAATGCCTCGAAGAGCGCTGCTGTGCAAAGCGTCATAGGGTTCGTGTAGTTGATCACCCATGCATCCGGGCATGATTTCTCGATTGCCTTGGCAAAGCCGAAGAAGAGAGGCAGCGAGCGGCGAGCCCTCATGATTCCGCCAGGTCCTGTCGTATCGCCGACGCTCTGCAGTATCCCATACTCCTCAGGAAGAAGAAGGTCTCCCTCCCTGCATCCGATATTCCCCGGCTCTATGGAGATTATAACAAGATCGGCACCTTCAAGCGCCTTCTCGAGATTGTCCTCAGCAATCACGCTGAAGCGATCGCTGCTGCTGTTCAGCGCAAGGATCCTGTTAGCGACCTCGACATTGTTAAGAGCTCCCCTATGATCGATATCATGGAGGACTATTGTCCCATGCGTCATCGTGTTATAGGCGAGGTCCTTGATGAACTTTATGGCCCACTTCCTGCTTCCTCCGCCAATGATGCATATCCTAGTCTCTTTCATTCTGCCTCCTTAGATGCAAAAATACTCAGCATCCCAGCAAGGAATGCATATGCTCCTTCTGAGCATGTATTGATAGCCAGGCTCTATGCTATCAATCAAATCGGGAAGTTTCCATAGGTCATCGATCCTATGGTACGCAGATACTACAAGATGCGGCCTGAAGGCAGAGATCGAGCGCCTTGCTCCTAATAGAGCATTCTCCTCCTCCCCCTCTACATCGAGCTTTATTATCGATACCCTGTTCCCATCAAGCACGGAATCGATGCTCACGGCATCTATCATGCCATCTCCGCCTTTCCTGTTCCCCCTTCCTCTGCCGAATGTGAAGGGGATCTTCCCTGGCTTGCTGTCAAGGGCTGCGTTTATCAGCCGGACATGGGGAAGGGATCCTGCGAATGCGCTGAGCTTCCTGAAGGACCTCGGGTCCGGCTCTGCAGCGTATATGCCTTCCCAGCTATCTGCAAAGGAGAGGAACCTTCTCACCGTGTCGCCATTGTACGCACCGCCATCGAAGAAGACCTCATCATCCCCTATATCAAGGAGCTTCCAGCTTTCGCTGTCCTCATCCATGGACCTCAGGAGCGGCTCAAGGCGCCCTGTGGCCCTGTATTCCATTATGTCCCTGAAGACGGATCGGCTCCTTTCGTCTGCAAGG
>JAXFQZ010000102.1:0-5843 GCA_034178685.1 Candidatus Ornithospirochaeta sp.
AAATTTTGATAAAGCCTATTGACTATTGGAAACAAAGGAAATAGGCTTTTTGCATGACCTCGAAGAATATGTTTTCGGATATGATGATGCACCTTTATTGTTGCGGCCTTGGCCGCTGTTAATCATTTATACCAAAACGCCCAGATATTCTTTATTCACAGTGAGGTAAACAACATGTCAGCAATATACAGATCAGCAACAGAGCTTATCGGGAATACTCCTCTTCTGGAGTTGTCGGCAATCGAGAAGGAGCTTGGCCTCAAGGCAAGGATCATCGCAAAGCTTGAGTACTTCAATCCAGCAGGATCGGTCAAGGACAGGATCGCGCTCTCTATAATAGAGGATGCGGAGAAGAGGGGAATCCTCAAATCAGGCGGAACGATCATCGAGCCTACTTCAGGCAATACTGGAATCGGGCTTGCTATGGTTTCGGCAGTGAAGGGCTATCGCCTCATTGTCGTTATGCCGGATAGCATGTCCGTGGAGCGCAGGCAGCTGATGAAGGCCTATGGCGCAGAGCTCGTGCTCACACCGGGTGCTGAGGGCATGAAGGGTGCGATCAGGAAGGCTGAGGAGATCAAGGAAGCAACACCTGGCGCTATCATCGCAGGCCAGTTCGTGAATCCTGCGAACCCTGCTGCCCACTACAGCGGAACAGGTCCTGAGATCTACAGGGATACAGATGGAGAGGTCGATATCTTCGTCGCAGGCGTAGGCACGGGCGGAACGATCACAGGCGTCGGAAAGTACCTGAAGGAGAAAAAGCCATCTGTGAAGGTATATGCTGTCGAGCCTGATTCCTCTCCTGTTCTCTCAGAAGGCAAGGCAGGCGCTCATAAGATCCAGGGAATCGGAGCCGGATTCGTTCCTGATGTTCTCGATACCAAGGTCTACGATGGAGTCATAAGGGTAACCAACGATGAGGCATTCGAGAACTCGCGCCTCATCGGCAGAAAGGCAGGAGTGCTTGTAGGAATCTCCGCAGGCGCTGCCCTCACAGCTGCGATAAAGCTCGCCAAGGAGCCTGAGAACGAAGGCAAGACAATCGTCGTCCTTCTTCCGGATACTGGCGACAGATACCTCTCAACACCGCTCTTCAGCGTTTGAGATATTCCTCATCTGGAGCTCCAGGCCTAAAAGCCTGGGGCTTTCTCATGAAAAAAGGAGGCAAGCGCAAGCTGCCTCCTCTGGAACCATGGCAATCAGCCATTCACTCTTTCAAGGTATTCCTTTGTCTCTGTGTTGACGCGGATCTTCTCGCCCTGCTTGATGAAGATAGGCACTACGACCCTGAGTCCTGTCTCTGTGGTTGCATACTTCGTTGCACCCTGGACTGTGTTGCCCTTAACGCCTTCCTCGCACTCAGCTACCGTGAATACGATCTTCGAAGGAATCTGGATGTCGAGCACGTTGTCTTCCCAGAATGTAGCCCTGTATGTCTCGCCGTCCTTCATGAAGTACTCATAGTCAGGGAAGGACTTCATAGGCACCTCGATCTGCTCGAATGTGTCTGTGTTCATCATAGTGAAGTTCTCTCCGTCGTTGTAGAGATACTGGAGATCCTTATCCTCGACTGTGATGTCCTCTGCGTTATCCTGGCTCTTCATTGTCTCGCTGAGAACCTGGCCTGTTGCTGGGCTCTTGAGCTTAAGACGAACGAATGCTGAACCCTTTCCTGGGTTTACGAACTCTCTGTCGATGCAGATGAATGGCTGTCCCTTGATCAGGAGAGCTGTTCCTTTATCAATCTGACCTGCTTTAATCATACGATTTACCTCAAGTTTAAATTGTTTCTAGTTAGGCTTTTGCTATACCATCCGCTAGAATAGCAGAAAGAGGGAACAAAAGTAAAGGTGCTATCTCATCCATTCCGAGCTCAACCATCAGAAGCCTGTCTAGCCCTATGGCTACGCCGCTCGACTGGGGAATCTCCAGGTCTGCGAAGGACAGATCGGCGCTGGAGATCACATCCCCTGTTTCCTTCCTCTCTTCCTCGAGCTTCCTCTGCTCCTCCTCGTAGTAGCTTCTGATCTCGCTTCTGTCTGTCTCCTCATCGTAGCAGTTTGCGATCTCGACGCCTGAGATGTACATCTCCCACCTCTTCCTGTATGGCTTATCGGGGTATTTCCTTGCAAGGCATCTGATCTGCTCAGGGTAATCCGTCAGGTATACCTGCCTGTCCTTGGGCAGGGCTGGCTCCGTGTATGTGAGGAATATCCTGTTGAACGTATCCTCCCAGCTTTCATTCTCCGGGACATGGAGACCGAGCCTCTCTGCCTCATGCCTCAGGAATCCGTAGTCCTGCGCCCTCTCCATGTCAACGCCAGCGTACCTGGCCATTGCCTCCTCCATGGTTATTATCAATGGCTTTTCATCCATCCATGGCTGATGGGAGCCGGCTCTGGTTTTTCCGATCATGTCTATTGTAAGGCCTATGGAGTCCTTATCGTCATAGCCGACTGTGTAATACTCAAGCATAGTGAACTCAGGGTTGTGCACATCCCCAAGCTGCTCTGAGTTCCTGAAGCATTCGGAGATCTGGAAAATGGATCCGGAGCCTGATGCAAGGAGCCTCTTCATGAAGATCTCGGGAGACGGTATCATGTAGAGCTTCCTGTTTCCTGCGAATTCGTTGATGAACTCTGTCCCGAATGCCTTGATAGTAGGCTCGGGGATCAGTGATGGCGAGAGTGTCGGCGTTGATACCTCAAGGTAGCCTTTATCTATGAAGTACCTTCTTATATTCATGAATAGCTCAGAGCGTGCCCTGGCTGCTTTGAAATCGAACATGGTGAGAGTATATGGCTTTTGGAAATCCAAGTCAAAGACTGCGATATCGCCTATGCCTTCTTCCTCTATCATGATTCCCTGCAGGCTTTTGCCAGCCTTGTTAGAAGGAGTAAAAAACAGTATCATCCAAAGCATGGAATGCTATACGACAGAAGAGCCTATCTATGCTCTTGCAACTCCCTTCTCACCATCTGCGCTTGCTGTGATCAGGGCCAGCGGGAATGACTGCCTCAGCCTTATCGGAGACTGCTTTACTGGCAGGACTGACAGGATAGCAAGGACAGGTGCCGTGCATGGCTACATACATGATGGGGATAGGACCATCGATGAGGTTGTCATGGTCGTATACAGGAAGGGCCATGGATACACCTCTGAGGAGGCCTTCGAGATCATGTGCCATGGTTCCCTGCCAGTCATATCCTCGATCTCAGCCCTTCTCGAGAGGTGCGGGATAAGAAAGGCGCTTAAGGGAGAGTTCTCCTACAGGGCCTTCATGCATGGCCGCATCGACCTTACTGAGGCAGAGGCTGTCGAGGAGATAGTCAAGGCGCGCTCAGAGAGGGCTGGGGATGAGGCTGTAAGGAGACTCGGCGGTATCCTGCTGGATGAGGCGAGGGCAATCAAGGACAGGATCCTCGATATCCTTGCGTCTGTCGAGGTCCAGCTTGATTACGCTGAGGATGAGATCCCTGAGGACTGGATCTTCCCCATAGAGGAGGTCGAGTCGATCATCTCGAGGCTCCGCATGATAAGCTCCACATACCGCGCATCGCGCTTATACAGCCAGGGTGCCTCCGTTGTGCTTGCAGGGAGGACCAATGCCGGAAAGAGCTCGCTCTTCAATGCGCTGCTGAAGGAGAACAGGGCAATAGTATCCTCCCAGGAGGGAACGACCAGGGATTACATAGAAGCCGAGTGCCAGATAGGCGGAATCCCTGTGAGGCTTTTCGATACCGCTGGCTTCAGGGCTTCAGATAACGAAGTGGAGGAAGAGGGTATTAGGAGGAGCCGTGACCTTGTCGATAGCGCGGATCTCGTCGTCTATGTCCTTGATGCCGATGAGGACACTTCATCCATCCCGGAAAGGGACAATGTGATTGCAGTAAGGTCCAAGAGGGATCTTACGGGGATAGCGGATGGCCTTTCGTTCTCATCTCTCACCGGTGAGGGGCTTGGAGATGTGATTGCTGCGATCGAGGGCTGCCTGAAGCACGATATAGAGACTCTCGGCGATGTGCCTACGATCGACTCTGAGAGGCAGAAGGAGAAGATCGACAGCGCTGCATCCGCGCTTGAGGATGCAATCAGGAACAGGGATATGAGCATGGATATCATCGCACTGTATTTCCAGAGCGCACTGCGATGCATAGGAGAGCTTACTGGAGAGGTGACGACGGAGGATGTGCTTGAGAGGCTCTTCTCCTCGTTCTGCCTGGGAAAATGATATGAGGGATTACGAGGCGATAGTCATAGGAGGCGGACACGCAGGTCTTGAGGCCGCTCTTGCTCTTTCGAGGGAGGGCTTCGATACGCTGATGATAACGCAGTCTCTTGATGCGATAGGAAGGATGAGCTGCAATCCAGCCATAGGAGGGCTTGCGAAGGGGAACCTGGTGCGCGAGATAGATGCCCTCGGCGGAGAGATGGGCCATCTGATAGATGCTACGATGATACAGGCAAGGATGCTCAATAGGCGGAGGGGGCCAGCTGTGCAGTCTCCTAGGGCACAGGCTGACAAGTTCAGCTATTCGCGCCTTGCCAAGGAGACAGCTGAGAAGCAGAGCCATCTCTCGCTTTTCATGGATACTGTCGTGGACCTGCTATGCGATGAAGAGAGAAGATGCGTTACAGGCGTTGTCACTGAAAGGGGCTGGAAGATAACATCGAAGGTCGTCGTTCTCACCACCGGCACGTTCATGGATGGACGCATCTTCATAGGCGAATACGAGGCATCCTCGGGAAGGCTTGGCGAGATGGCGGCTCTCGGGCTCGGCTCAAGGCTGAGGGAGAAGGGCTTCCATCTTGGCCGCATGAAGACCGGCACGCCTGCCAGGGTGAGGAAGGACTCGCTGGATTTCGGGAAGATGGAGGTGCAGGAGGGCGATTGCCCTATGTTCCCGTTCTCATTCGACAGCGACTCGGTCGATAGGCCATCCCTTCCTTGCTACATAACATACACGAACGAGGAGACACATAGGATCATAAGGGAGAACATCCATCGTTCGCCTCTATATGGAGGGAGGATAATCGGAAAGGGCCCTAGGTACTGCCCCTCGATCGAGGATAAGGTCGTCAGGTTCCCGGATAGGGAGAGGCATCAGATCTTCGTTGAGCCTGAGGGCGTCGGGACCGAGGAAATGTACCTCAACGGCCTCTCGTCATCGCTTCCTGAGGAAGTGCAGCATGAGTTCATAAGAACGCTTCCGGGGCTTGAGCATGCCGAGATAATGCGCCCTGCCTATGCTGTTGAGTATGATTACATGGATCCTCTGGATCTGCTCCCGTCCCTGGAGAGCAAGATATACTCATCCCTCTTCATAGCAGGGCAGACGAATGGCACATCGGGCTACGAGGAGGCAGCAGCCCAGGGGCTTATGGCTGGGATAAACGCAGCTGAGAAGCTCAAGGGCAATAAGCCGCTGATCCTCGGACGCACGGAAGCATACATAGGAGTCCTGATCGACGACCTTGTCACGAAGGGGACTAAGGAGCCATACAGGATGTTCACATCGCGCGCAGAGCATAGGCTCTCGCTTCGCCATGACTCGGCAGACCAGCGCCTGACTCCGCTTGGATACAATGCAGGGCTGGCCTCCAGGGAGAAGATGGATAGGCTTGAGGCCAAGATCAGGGACATGGAGAGCGTCAAGGAGCTTCTGAGGTCCCATAAGGCCAATGGCAAGAACATGCTTGAGACACTCCGTCAGCCAGAGGTCTCGATAGCCTCTCTTGATATCCCGGGGCTCAGCAATTACAGCGATGCAGTGCTTTCGGAGGTTGAGCTCGATATCAAGTACGAAGGCTACCTAAGGCGCCAGGAGCAGGAGGTCGAG
>JAXFQZ010000118.1:0-19792 GCA_034178685.1 Candidatus Ornithospirochaeta sp.
ATGGTGATGAGAACACCACGCTTGAGAACTTCGACAAGATCATCCCTCCCGATGTTTTCAAGGACGTCACAGGAATCACCGTCGATGACTTCCGTTTCCTGCGTGACGGCGGTGACTGGGATGACGACCTGTTTGAAGGCCCAAAGAAACACTTTGAGGGCCATCTGTTCGATCCGATTGTCTTCAATGATTCCGTGAAGGAGTTCCTTGCAAAGAAGAAGGAACTTGCGAACTACTTCGACGAGAATCAGAAGGAGGACATCTTCGACTACATCCCACCGCAGAAGACGAACCAGATCTTCACTCCTCGCCGTGTAGTCATCGATATGCTAGACAGGCTTGAAGCGGAGAATCCCGGATGCTTCGATGACCCGGACAAAACGTTCGCCGACTTCTACATGAAATCGGGCATGTACATCACGGAGATTGTGAAGCGCCTGTACAAGTCGGGGAACATGAAGAGACTTTTCCCTGACAGCAGGAAGAGGCTGGAGCATATCTTCGAGAAGCAGGTCTTCGGGCTTGCCCCGACGGAGATCATCTACCGTATCACGCTTTCATACATCCTTGGATTCAGCGATGACTTCAAGATCGAGAAGCATAACATCCGCAAGTGCGATTCACTGGCGCTCATGAAAGAAAATCAGTTTGAACAGGAACTCGTAAATCTGTTTGGAGCGGTATTGAGCGAATAAAATAAGGCCTACCCCTGTTTGACGTGTGCCACTGAAGTTGGACAATCAATATTATTATGAGACTTGCTTTCTGAATTCAAGAGGAGGCAAGCCTTTTAATTTGGTTCTTCCGGAAATCTGTTGTTCAATAACAAGAATGAGATGAAATACAGGTGAAAAGAGACAGAAAAAGAGCTGTATAGCATGGTAAACTGTAAGTGACCAAACTGTTATGATGTGACCTCTTGTATCAAAAACTGCGACAACCACTTTGGTGAAACAACAGTGGTACGCCTCAGTTCTGGATGGCAAGGCAGCAGAATCGCCCATTCAATGGTTTTTGCAGAACTGGCAATTCAAAAAGGAAACATCATGGCCCGCTGCGTTATCCAGGAACTGTGGGAAATCCTATGCAATGGTTATGCGCATCCTCCATTCATCTGAAATCGGTTATATGCTACAATCAATCATCTGGAGTTATTATGAGCTTTGAACATGATACGTATATCAGCCCATATACATGGCGCTATGGTTCCGAGGAGATGAAGGAGATTTTCTCAGAGGTACACAAGAGAAAGCTTCTCAGGAGAGTATGGATTGCGCTTGCCAAGGCAGAGAGCAAGGCAGGCCTGGTGACCGAAGAGCAGGTTGCGGAGCTTATTGCCCACAAGGACGATATAGACATCGGCAGGGCAACGGAGATCGAGAACACAATCCACCATGACCTCATGGCTGAGATAAAGACGTACGCAGAGCAGTGCCCATCAGCAGGAGGTATCATCCACCTAGGCGCTACAAGCATGGATGCGCTTGACAACGCAGATGCAATCAGGTTCAAGGAAGCGATGGACCTTACTATCTCCCGTCTCTCCACGCTGATTGCAGAGCTTTCCCTGAAGGCTGAGCAGCATAAGGCGACAGCCACAATGGCATTCACGCACATACAGCCTGCTGAAGTGACAACGATCGGATATAGGCTTGCCCAGACGATACAGGACCTGACTGAGGACCTCAGGGAGCTCAAGGCAGTCTCTTCCTCGATAAGAGGCAAGGGCATGAAGGGAGCTGTTGGTACTGCAGCGAGCTACAAGGAGCTCGTCAAGGGATCGGGTCTTACAGCCATGGAGCTTGAGAAGGCCGTGATGGATGAGCTAGGGATAAAGGCATTCACTGCCTCAACGCAGATCTACACGCGAAAGCAGGATCTGAGGATGATCGCAGCCCTCTCCTCCCTCGCTTGCACCCTCCATAAGTTCTCGCAGGACTTCAGGATACTCCAGTCCCCTCCTATCGGGGAGTTCTCGGAGCCGTTCGGCAGATTCCAGGTAGGGTCATCGGCTATGCCCTTCAAGAGAAACCCGATCAACAGCGAGAAGATCGATTCCCTTTGCAGGCTTGTTGAAGCCCAGTACCAGGCAGCATGGAACAATGCAGCCTCGACCGTGCTTGAAAGATCACTGGATGACAGCGCGAACAGAAGGGTATTCATACCTGAATCCTTCATAGCGATCGATGAGATCCTCCTGACAGAAACAAGGATAGTGAAGGGCATGAACATACATCCGGCAGCAACGAAGAGGCTTATGGATAGCTATGGCATTTTCGCAGCCACCGAGCGCCTCCTGATGGAGCTTGGCAAAAGGGGCGCAAACAGGCAGGACATGCATGAGGTGATCAGGGAGGAAAGCCTCAAGGCCTGGGCGCTTGTCCAGGAAGGAAAGGACAATCCCCTGAGAGCGAGGCTCTCAGAGAACAGCGATATTCTGAAGTACATCGGAAAGGATGAGGTGCTAGCCCTTCTTGATGCAAGCGATTACACAGGGGATGCAGAGCTCCGCACTGGGATTGTCCTCAGGGAAGCAGAGGAAGAGCTAAATAAGCGATAAAAGCCCTGCTCTGAAGAGCGAGAAGTATAATGCTGTCCTCACGAATCGTATGGCACAGCATGGAATCACCTTCCTAGCAGGCATCTTCACAGCTCCTGCTGCTGTGCATATCGTCGAGAACGGCAGCGGGAGAATACCTGACAGCAGGAGGAATGTGACTCCGTACTTCCTGATATACTTTCCCCACTTCTCATTGGCTTTCTCAGAGAACCTGCCGATGACAGGAATCCTATCAAGAAGCACGCCGATGAAGTAGCTTGTGACCCCGCCGAGGGCAGAAGCCCCTCCGATAAGAGGAATCACGATCCATGGGCTCATCCCGGCAACTATAGGGTATACGAAGTCAGGGGACAGGGGCAGGATCAGGGTGTCTACTATGTACTCGTAGAGGAATATGCCGAATAGCCCGAACTCATTGGAGAAGTAATCGACTATCCTTGCATAGTTCTCATGGCCGATTGTCTTGACTGCGAAGAAGAACACAATGAAGATGACAGCAATCGGCAGGAGCCCGATAGGTATCACCTTCTTCCAGTTTATATGGACATCATTGTCATCTCTTTCCTTCATCGAAGAACTCCTTGGCATCTCTTTCAAGGCTATCGGGATCCGATGGGTATGCTCCTGAGAACATAGCATCCCTTCCGCCGCCCTTCAGGCCCAGCCTCTCCTTGAGGCACAGGAACCTCTCCCTGCATCCGACATACAGGAACCTTCCGCTTCCGGAGATTATGAAGTGCTCGGAGCCATCGTTGCTCGAATCATCCTGGAATGCCTCGATGGGAAGCGTGGTCCTGAATACAGGAGAGGATGAATGCTCCCTGAGCTCGATCCTTGCCAGATCCCTCTCAAGCTCCTTCACCCTTCTCCTCAGGCTCTGGCTCTCATCGCGCAGCCTGCAGATGCTGTCGATGATGCCATCGCTCTCCGCTGAAAGAAGGGAGGAGGCCTTGTCTACTATCGACTTGTTCATTCTTCTGTAGCTGACTGAGTCATCACCTACAGCCCATATCGTCCTGACATGTCCCCTGATGGACTCCTTGCCTACATACGTCACTTCCTTTATCTCAGAAGTGCCCGAGACATGAACGCCTCCGCATGCAACAGCATCAAGTCCTTCTATGAAGACGACCATCACATCCCCATCCACCTTGATGGACCTTCTCATGCCAAGGCCCTCTGCCTCAGCGTGGCTCATCTCCTTCCTATGCACGGCCCTGTTCATGCGGATATGGGAGTTGGCTATATCCTCTATCTCCAGGAGGACAGCATCATCGATTTCCTTCCTGTCTGTCTCGATAGTGATCGCATTCTCCCCTAGATGCACAGCGACTGTGCCAATGCCAGCGCTATGGAAGAGAGTAGCGGAGATCATGTGCTGCGCAGTATGCTTCACCATGTACTCATGCCTATGATCCCAGTCAAGGCGGATCCTGCATTCCATGCCGGCTTCAAGGCCGCATGCGGACTCCACGATATGCACAGGATTGCCATCATCATCCTTCACTGTATCAAGCACATGGGCATTCCCTATCATGCCCCTATCGCCAGGCTGGCCTCCGCACTCGGGATAGAAGACGGTCCTATTGAGCCATACCCTGTTTCCATCGATTGCCTCGATTACTGCATCGCACTCCTTCATGTATGGATCCTGGTAATAAAGAAGCTCTGTCATCTCTTCTCCTCCCCGTACATCCTAGCAACAGGAAGCCTCCAGTGCCATCTGTATCCGATAACTCTCATTACAGTAGTGATCAGGGCAGTGGAGAACAGTAGCACATTGCCTGAGAGGAACCTCGACAGCAGCATGTACGATAGCGCTCCTATTATCGATGCGGATGCATAGAAATCGGAAGTGAAGACCATCGGGATCTCCTTTGAGAAGACATCCCTGATCACGCCTCCGCCTACTGCGCTGAATACGCCGCTGATCATAGTGCCTATTATGCCGACGCCGAGGGACTGGGCCTTGGCGCAGCCGAGCGCAGTGAAGACACCAAGCCCTATTGCATCGCAGTAGATTATTATAGACCACTTTCCTACTGCCTTAGGGCTGAAGAGGAATACAGCGATTCCTGCGAGGATGCAGACGAATACATATGCGTTATCCTTGAATGCAGCGACAGGAACAGCACCTAGAAGCATATCCCTCAGCATTCCGCCTCCGCATCCGACTGTTATCGCGAACACAATCACGCCAAGGAAGTCCAGGCGGTTCCTTACTCCTTTTACAGCTCCGGTGATTGCGAAGATCATCGTTCCGAAGATATCGAACAGATACAGAATATCCATGGCTTTAGACTAATCATAATCATTGGCAGAGTCTATGGCCATTATGATGATTTAGGGCTATATTCTTTGGTATGGGCAGAATAAAGAGCGCGTGGGAAATCGCGCTGGAAAGAACGAACGACATTGTTGTGGATAAAGCAAGGATCCAGGAAAAGGAAGATATCGAATCCATCAGGAGAAGCGCAGGCAGATACCTGACAGGGGATATAGACATCGCAAAGCTTCAGGAGCAGCTCCTTGACAAGGACAGGGGCCTTCTCAGGAAGGCTCTCTCCGAGACAGTGATGCAGTCGCTGTCCCTACCGCAGGAAAAGGTGGAGGATGACAGGTACGAGAAGCTGGGCAACCTTGTAGCGATTGCATCTGGAAACGATGCTGGCACCATGGATCTCTACTCCCAGATCACTGGGTTCCTGAAGCAGTATCCTGTACACAGGGAGCAGCTGATCTCCAAGCTCAAGGAGCAGTTCCAGCCAATGCTGGAGCAGAAGCAGGAGAAGATGAGGCAGCAGTACGGACAGAGCGTTCAGCTATCCCTGGAAACAGACAAGGAATTCCTGCAGATAGCCAAGCAGAACCTCGATAGGCTGATTGCCCAGTACGAGGATACGCTCAAGGGAGCGAAGGAAGAGCTGAAGGCTCTCCTCTCATAACGCAAAGGCCCCTTCTTACGAAGGGGTCCTTTTCTAGAACTGCCAGCTGTTGTATTCGAATGGCTGGACTTCGCTCTCGCCTTTATCCTCAGATTCATGCTTGCAGTACTCAAGGTATTCGTTATAGATCTCCTTGATATCCTCGCCTTCCAGCTGAGGGATGACCTTCGATGCCTCGGTGAGGAAATGGAGCTCATCGCGGCCCATTGCCCTTCCCTTCTTCGTGTGGATATCGTAAGCGTAATCAGGCACCTCTGCGCCTCTTCCATGCGCAAAGTCCTTGATCAGCATGTTCTTGACGTTATCGCTCGACCTCTCCTTCTTCTGCCTGCATAGATACCTGATGGCATGGACGAAGAACATAGGCCTATCGCCGTCGTTGTACAGGAACTCCTTGCGGATGCAGTTGAGTGTATAGATAAGCTCAGGTGCGTGCACATCGCCGAATCCGATATCCTCAACGCTTATAGCGAGCAGCCTTCTCCACATCTTATCCTCGAACTGAGGCGATGTGATATACATCTCGTAGGCAGCAGCAAGGGCATTATGCTCCATGCCCCTGCGGATCGATTTCTGAAGCATGGAGATGATCTCATCCCCGCTTATACCATTCCTTGTGGTTACTGAAGCCCAAGGATCGTATGACATGAACTTGCTCATAATTCCTCCTAATCAGCCCTTGATGCCTGAAGATGAGACACCGGCTACAAAGTACTTCTGCGTCAGAATGAATAGCAGTATGACAGGTATGATCGCCATTGAGGCTCCTGCAAGCTGCACTGGTATATTAGCGCCTCCCCTCTCCTGGAAGAACTTCAGGGCAGGGGTGATCAGCTGGTTCTCGATCGAGCTTATGAAGAGGTATGGATCGAGGAAGTTGTTCCATATGTTTATGAAGCTGAAGAGGACTGCTGTCGCGATCGACGGGCCTGAGAGAGGGACGAAGATCGTTGCAAGGATCCTCACGTTCCCAGCTCCATCTATCCTTGCGGCCTCTGAGAAGTCCTCAGGGATGGACCTGAAGAACTCTGTCAGGAGCATGAGGTAGAACACCTCGCTGACCTCCGGGAGGATGATTACCCACATCGAATCGAGGAGATGGATCGACTTGAAGTAAAGATACCTGGGAACCATCGTGGTCTCACCCGGGACCATCATCGTAGCAAGGAGGATGGACATGATGAGCCTTGAGCCGATGAACCTCATCCTGCTGAATGCATAGCTTGCAGGGATCGTCACGGCAAGCCTGAGGATGATCGTCGTCACGACTGTCATGATCGTATTGCGGTACCACTGGAAGAAATTGGGATGCGTAAGCACCTTCTGGTAGTTGCTGAGAGTCGGCTTGATGATCTCGTAGAAGGGCCTGTATGCATCACCGGAGACCCTGAATGAGATCAGGATCATCATGAAAAACGGAAACAGCATCATTATTCCGAGAATCCACATCATGGCTGTGAATGGAATGGATGCGCGGTTGTTCTCTATCTTCTTTCCCATTCTGTCCTTACCTTTGTGAGCACCTTGTTCACCAATACGATGATAAATGTGAATATTACACCCTCAGCAGCTGCGAGGCTGTACTTATAGAACCGGAAAGCATCCTGGTATATCTGGTACGAGAGCGTTCTCGTGGAGGTTCCAGGGCCTCCATCCGTGAGAGCGACAATCGTCGTATAGCTCTTGAATGAGTTGATGACTGTGATCGTGAGAAGCATGAAAAGAGTCGGCAGGAGCATCGGAGTGATCACGTATCTGAGCTTCTGACCGAAGCCTGCGCCCTCGATATCGGCAACCTCATAGAGGTCCTTGGGGATGTCCTGCATTGCGGCCAGGACAGTTATTATATTGAATGCCAGTGCCACCCATCCGCCGATCACCGCAGCTGTAGCCAGGGCCATCCTAGGGCTGGATAGCCACTGCGGTCCTGCGAATCCGAAGACCCTGAAAATCGCATTGATCGGGCCCTTTGACGGATTGAGCAGGTACTTGAATACTATGCCGACTGCAATCATGTTCGTTACATACGGCATATAGAACATCGTCCTTACGGCTGTCCTGCCCTTGAAGGATCTGTTGAAGAGCACTCCGAACAGGAATCCGAAGAACATTACAAAGACCGTATAGACAATCGCGAAGACGAATGTGTGTCCAAGCGACTGCCAGAATGTCGGGCTTACAAGGACATTCTTGTAGTTCCTTAGCCCGACAATGACTGAGGAGGATAGCTTCTTGATGGAATTGCGATCCAAGAAGCTCACAAGGAAGCCGTATACCATAGGATACAGCTTGAATAATGCAAACATCAGCAGGAACGGAAGAATGAACAGATATGCTGCATTCTCATTCCTGGCCTTTCCACCTTTTTTAGCCATCCTCCCTCCTGATTACTGTGCGTTCTTGATAGCTTCGTTGACGCGATCGCAGACCTTCTTCACTGTTGTCTCGAGATCCTGGAGATCCATGCAGAATGCCTTGGCCTCCTCAATGACGATCTTGTGGTACTCCTCAGCTGCGACACCGATGATATCGGACTGAGCTGTTCCGAGTCCTGTGTTCATCAGGTTCTGGTAGAGGTCGTCGACTGTGACCTGTCCGTGGGATGCATCAGCGATTGATGAGAATACCTGGTTCTGCTCCTCAGCTGAGAGGGATGCGAGAGCTGGTACCTGCTTCTCATACTTCCATGAGTTCTGTCCGAGCCAGAGGACATACTCGAGAGCTTCCTCAGGATGCTCTGCGTTCTTGTTGACTGAGTAGTAGCCCATTGAGACGAAGTTGTTGTTTCCGCCCTCGCCTGCGCCTGGAAGCGGTGCAACGCCATAGTTCCAATCCTTTGGATAGTCTTCCTGGCTGTTGAGGAGCCTTGTGAACCAGTTGCCCTGAGGGAACATTGCCATGTGGTCTCCAGCCATTGCATAGTAGTTCCATGAAACGTTCTCGTTCAGGAGCTCTGTGACAGACATCTGGACCTTGTACTTGTTTCCGAGGTCCTTGTACCACTGGAGTGCAGCAGCGAATGCAGGATCGTCGAAATTGCATGTTCCGTCAGCCTTGTACAGAGGAACCTCGCTCTGCTTAGCCTGCATGATCATCCAAGGATTGTCTGAATTCATGTATGAACCGTAGATGCCTTCCTTCTCGTTTGTGAGCTTCTTAGCTGTCTCTACGTACTCATCCCATGTCCATGGTCCCTGTGGGTATGGAACGCCAGCCTTGTCGAAAAGGTTCTTGTTGTAGAATACGCAGTACATCTCCTGCTTGTAAGGAACAGCATAGAAGTGGCCATCCTCGCTGTATGGGAGGTAATTGCCCCAGATTGACTTTGCATCAACACCCTTCTTTGCGCAAAGCTCATCAAGAGCTGCGAAGAAGCCTGCATCTGCTCTGTCATAGTAGTACTTAGGTCCGAGGGAAGGGATGACATCGATCTTGCCGCCAGCAAGGAGGTCGATGTTGACCTTTGAATCGTGGTCGGAGTCATTGCCAGGTGTAGGCTGTGCGATAACCTTGATTCCTGTCTCCTTCTCGAAAGCCGCGTTCATTTCCTGATACCACACCTCACCTGCATAGCTTGCGCGGCATACTGTTGTCACGACACGCTGTGCTGGAGCCTTTGCGCTCTCGGAAGAACCATTGGCGAAGACAGCCGAAAGAGCGACTGCCACGATAAGAATTAGAGTAAATGCCTTTTTCATATGGTCTCCTATTCTATATAGAAAAGCCTGGTATGCGCCAGGCTATGCTATTAACTGTTCTTTTTCTGATCCTCGAGGATCTTCAGGATCCTTTCCCTGTAGGTTCTGTCCCTTTCCTCCCACTCTGGCGAGACAACGCTTCCTGTGGAATAGAAATCATCCTCGTTCCTGCCTTCCTGCTGTCCTTTGAGAGTGTGCTTATCGACTGCGTAATCAGGGATGATGGGCTTGAGGTTCCCTGCCTTGTACTCCTTCATGATCCAGTTGTACATCTCATCGCTCGATCTGTCCTTCTTGCACTGGCAGAGGTATCTTACAGCATGGATTGCCAGAAGCCCCCTATCGCCAGGCTGCTTGAATGTCTTCCTCATCTGATCAAGAACACCTACAAGTATTGCCGCTCTCACATCGGCAAGCCCGATATCCTCTACGCTGATCGTCTTGAGCCTGAACCAGAGATACTCCTCCATGTCCTCGCTTGTGATCAGCATCTCATATGCAAGCGTCGCTGCATTCTCAGGATGGTTCCTCCTGATTTCCTTCTGAAGAGCGGAAATAACCAAATCCGCTGCCAAACCCGATCTTGTCTGGCACTTCTGCCATGGGTCGTATGGGAATTCCGACATATTCTCTCCTTTTTGAAGATACAATTAACTATAACGGTGCGTTAGTACGTGTTCAATATTCCCCATATGCTAAAAGTTTGGAATTTGTCCCATTATTTTTTGATAATATGCTATATTGTCACCATGGAGTTCAGCAAGGAATTCATCCACGAGACGAGAAGCCAGGAAAAGAGGCATATGTCATCCAGGATCATCGAGGCAGAGCCATTCAGATCCGCAAGAGTAAAGCAGGGAGGATATGGATTGCATGAAGATGATTTCTGGCTATGGAGGACATCAAAGAGGGGTTTCCATGTAATTGTCCTTACACTGAGCGGGCATGGATTCTTCAGGATGGAGGATGGGACCGAGCTGCACACAGGAAAAGGAGATGCATTCATATCCTGGGCGACAGGACAGGGCCACTTCGAGAAGACGATAGGGCCTGAGCCATGGGAGATGATCTGGATGACCTTCTGGAGCGACAGCGCGTACCTTACGCCTTCAAGCGCCGACTATGAGATAAGATCATTCTCGGGAATCGATGAGCTGAGGAGCAATACGCTCAATGTATTCAAGGAGGAGCTATATCAGGACAGCCTCAGCAATGAGGCGCTGGAGCTCTATGAGAAGATCATGCTGATCAACATGAGCCGATCGCTTTCGCTTTCAGAGAACTCTATGCTCCACATACACAGGCAGGAATTCGCAGACCTCTGGATCAAGGTATCGAAGCAGCTAGACCGCAAATGGACAATCGAGGACCTATGCAGGGAATCAGGCTATTCCAGGTCCCATCTGACAAGGCTCTTCCTGGATCTGTATGGAAAGAACCCAGGGAAGATGCTCAAGGAAATGAAGATGACGCAGGCAAAGGTGCTTCTGATCAACTCAGTGCAGAGCATCGAAAGCATAGCAAGCGAAGTCGGATACGACAGCGTCTCCGTATTCTCCAATGCCTTCAGGAACTACTTCGGGCAGTCCCCAAGGGAATTCAGGAAGGCAAACAGCCTCCCCGAGTTCCTGAAGATGGATTAATCCCAGTACTTTGCCATCCTTGCTCTTAGGGCGCTGCGGTAGCCATCCCAGTCGGTTATCGGCTTTCTGGCAACGCCGTCCTCGCATGCGGCCTTAGCCACTGCCACTGCCTCGTATTCGATAACCCTCGGATCGAATGGCTTAGGAACCACGTAATCCCTTCCGAATGAGAAGTCATGGCCGCCATAGGCCTTTCTGACCTCTTCGGGGACAGGCAGCTTGGCAAGATCTGCAAGAGCCTTGGCAGCTGCGAGCTTCATATTCTCCGTAATCTGGCTTGCCCTTACATCGAGAGCACCCCTGAAGATAAACGGGAAGCCCAGTACGTTGTTGATCTGGTTCGGGAAATCGCTTCTTCCCGTAGCCATGATCGCATCCGGCCTTGTGGCCTTCGCAAGCTCGTACCCTATCTCAGGATTCGGATTGGCCATCGCAAAGATAATCGGGTCCTTTGCCATCGAAAGAAGCATCTCAGGAGTGACTACATCGGCAGCAGAGAGGCCCAGGAACATATCGGCTCCAACCATTGCCTCCTTAAGAGTCCTCTTGTCCGTATCGCGGGCGAACTCCTCCTGCTCCTTTGTCATCTTCCTTCCCTTGTAGATGACGCCATCGATATCGCATATCGTGAGGTTCTCCTTCCTCACTCCTGCATTGACGATCATCCTCGTGCAGGAGATTCCTGCTGCACCTGCTCCATTGACCACGACGCGCATATCGCTGATTCTCTTCCCTACTATCTGGCTTGCATTCATCAGCGCAGCTGTCACTATGATAGCTGTACCATGCTGGTCATCATGGAACACAGGGATCGGGCATCTCTTCTTGAGCTCTGTCTCGACATAGAAGCAGTCAGGCCCCTTGATATCCTCGAGGTTGATGCCCCCGAAGGTGGGAGCAAGGGATGCGATTATATCCACAAGCTTCTCAGGATCCTTCTCGTCTATCTCTATATCGAATACGTCTATATCGGCGAATCTCTTGAAGAGCACTCCCTTGCCCTCCATCACGGGCTTCGATGCAAGCGCTCCCCTGTCTCCCAGACCTAGGATAGCGGTTCCGTTCGATATCACTCCTACCAGGTTTCCCTTCGATGTATACCTGTATGCATCCTCGCTGTCCTTCTCGATCCTCAGCACTGGCTTCGCAACCCCTGGCGTATAGGCAAGCGAAAGATCGTCTGCTGTCCTGCATGGCTTTGAGGGCTCCACCATGAGCTTTCCGGGAACGCCCCCGAGAGAGTGGTACTCAAGCGCTCTCTTCTCCAGATCATCATTCATTCTGCAACTCCATTATCATCAGGCAATCAGCCTGCATATGCTTTCCCGAGCATTGCCTTTGCAGCAAGCATCGAGGACTTCATGTTTATCAGTATAACACCCCTGACGATGCCTTCATCATCAAGGAAGACAGTCTTCCTGCTATCCCCGCTCTCCTCTACAGCCTTCTTATCCGTCTGTATCCCGAAGAAAGCGATGTCTATTCCCGCAACCTTCAGCACAGAGCTAGGCGCTGATGGAACATAAGAGATGTCCTCTCCCGCAAGGCCCTTTGCAAGAAGCATCGCCATCTCCCTTGCATACATCGCCAGTCCGAATGTCTGGCTGCCAAGCTGGCATGCATCCCCTATCGCAAACACGCTATCATCGCTGGTCCTGAATGCAGAGTCTATGATAATACCCCTTTCGCACTCTATTCCGGCATCCGAAGCAAGGGATGTATTGGACCTGACTCCTGCGGAAAGCACAATCAGGGAAGCCTCTATTCTCCTTCCATCCTCAAGGTATGCGTATTCATCATCCGCCCTTGAAAGCTTTCCGCCTGTCTCGATTGCCACCCCGCGCTCCTCGAGCTTCCTGCGGAGGATCTCTGACGAATCTCTGTCGAGCTGACGATTGAGGAGGTAATCATTTCTATCAAGAACCGTGACCTTCGCCTTGAATGAATCGCAAAGGCATAGCGCGAGCTCCAGTCCGAGAAGACCTCCTCCGACGACAAGCACAGACGGAGCCTCAGCTGCCTTCTTCCTGAGAAGCAGGGCATCATCCATGTTCCTCAGGACAAGCACGTTGCTATCCCTTCCCTCAATAGGGAACCTGACGGCATTGCTTCCTGTCGCAAGGACAAGCTTATCGTATGCAATAGAGCTTCCATCCTCCATGATAAGGCTCTTATTCGCCCTGTCGATGGCTGAAGCACGGCCCTCCACGAGCCTGATATTCCTCTCCTCATACCAGGATGCCGGATGCATGGCAATCGATTCAGGTGCGCCTTTGCTTACTACTTCCTCAAGCCTCATCCTATAATATGGAAGATGCTTCTCTTCCGTGACCAGGGTCACATCCATATCCTTCAGCATGCCTGACAGCTGAACACCGGCGATTCCGGCGCCTAGAATAACTACTTTCTCGCTCATACACGTATAATATCATTTAGTTGAACTCAGCGCAAAAGAACTATATCATAATTTATGTACGTATAAGCCCCTAATACGGTGGGGCGTCTCTACTGGCTGCCGGAAATAGCCATGCTACGATCAGAAGGAGGAAGAATGGAAAGGATTCTTCTCAGAGGCGATCTGGCAACTTCCAGGGCAGACATGACGATGATGACGCTGGAAGATGGCTGGATAGCTGTCGAAGGCGATCGGATAACGTATACAGGAAAGGAAAAGCCCGAGGAAAGGAAGGGCGACACTGTAATCGACAGGAAGGGATGCCTTGTCATACCGGGCTTCTCTGACATGCACCTGCACGCACCTCAGTATCAATTCACAGGCCTCTACATGGACGAGGAGCTGATAGAGTGGCTTGAGAGGCACACATTCCCTGAGGAAAGCAAGTATGCAGATACAGGATATGCGGAGAAGGCATACAGGATCTTCGCAGAGGACCTCAGGAAGAGCGAGACGACAAGGGTCGCTGTCTTTGGCACAGTGCACACGGACTCCTGCCTTATCCTTGCCCGCCTGCTTGAGGAGAACGGGCTCTCTGGCTATGTCGGCAAGGTGAATATGGACAGGAACTGCCCCGATTCACTGAAGGAGGATACCGATAAGTCCTTCAGCGAGACAGTCCGGTTCATAGACGGAATGTCCACCCTTAAGCGCATAAGGCCGATCATAACGCCGCGCTTCATCCCTGCATGCTCCGACACACTGCTGGAAAGGCTGGGAAGAATTGCAAAGGACAGAGGCATTCCTGTGCAGTCCCACCTCGATGAGAATATCTCGGAAATAGAATGGGTCAGGCAGCTATGCCCCGATGCTGCAAGCTATGCAGACGCCTATGCCAAGGCAGGGCTTATGGATACGCCTAGCATCATGGCCCATGTCGTATGGCCAGAGGATGATGAGATAGACCTTATGCTTGAGAAAGGAACCTATGTCGCGCACTCTCCCTCATCAAACGCAAACCTCTCATCAGGAATCGCGCCTGTGAGGAGATTCCTCGACAGAGGCGTGAACATAGGACTGGCATCGGATGTCGCAGGGGGCTCATCGCTCTCGATGTTCAGGATCATGACCGATGCAATCCAGGCAAGCAAGCTCAGATGGAGGATCCAGGACAGCAGCCTGAGGCCTCTTTCGTTCGAGGAGGCATTCCACATTGCGACAATGGGAGGAGGATCGTTTTTCGGAAAGACAGGTGCACTCATCCCCGGATACGAAGCAGATATCCTTGTCATAGACGACAGGGATGCCAGGACTGTGCTCAGGGATGGGCTCTCTATCCGCGAGCGCCTCGAGTTCTATTCATACAGGACGCCAGGGGATAGGATAATCAGCAAGATAGCAAGGGGCTCCGTGGTTTTCTGATATCACCGATTCAGGCTAGAATAGATGCATGAGGCTCATCCATACATCTGACTGGCACCTAGGCCATACGCTCAATAACCGCACAAGGGAGGAGGAGATGAACGCATTCTTCTCCTTCCTTCTTTCAGCGATAGAGAAGGAGAAAGCAGATGCGCTTCTCATCTCTGGGGATATCTTCGACAGCGCATCTCCATCTTCAGCAAGCGAGAAGGCATACTATGGCTTCCTTCTCGAGGCTGTAAGGACAAGGCTGAAGGATATAGTGATCATAGCAGGAAACCATGACTCGCCCTCTAAGCTCGCAGCACCTTCAGAGCTTCTGAGGAAGCTCAGGATACATGTTGTCTCATCGCTATCGGATGCAGAACCAATAGAGATGGAGGATGCTGTTGTCCTGCCCATACCTTTCCCAAGGGATCAGGAAGTAAGGCGCTTCGTGCAGGGAGAGACGCTGGAAGAGGGAGAGGACAGGATGAAAAGAGGCATAGAGGGCATATACAGAAGCCATGCCTCTCTCCTCTCCGATAGATGCCCTGTGATCGCGATGGGGCATCTGATGGCATCGAACGCAATCTCTGATGAGGAAGGCGTCAAGGACCTGTACATAGGAGGGCTGGGTGCTGTGGATGCATCCGTCTTCTCCCTATTCGATTATGCAGCGCTAGGCCATATCCATAAGCCTCAGAGCCTCAATGCAAAGGGAACAGTGCGCTACTCAGGCTCCCCTATCCCTATGTCCTTCAAGGAAGCCATGCATGGAAAGAGCATGGTCCTGGTGGATGTCGAAGAAGGAAGGACGGAGGCAAGGGAGATCCCTATTCCTGTATTCAGGAATCTGATCACAGCCAGGGGCAGCAGCGATGAAATAATATCCAGGCTCGAGAGCCTGAAGAAGGATGGCACTCCTGGATGGGTTTCGATCCTCATCGACGAGCCTCTTGCAAGGGAGACGATAGAGAGGAAGGCCCGGGATATAGAGAAGGAATCATCATTCGAGATCCTCTCGATAAAGGACCTGACGATAGGAACAAGGATAGCAAAGGAAGAGGAAGCCCTTGTCGAGCTGTCATCGCTCACTGCAGACGATATCCTTGAGAACCTGATGGATGAGAGAGGAATCGCTGACGATAGGAGGAAAAGGCTGAAAATATGCTTCGAGGAGACAAAGAGGAGGCTTGAGGATGAAGATAGTCTCAATTGAGTTCGAGAACCTGAACTCGCTCAGGGGAAGGCACTATATCGACTTCACGGCACCTGAATACACAGACTCAGGCATCTTCCTGATCTCAGGCGATACAGGAGCAGGCAAGACAACGATAATTGATGCTATTTCGCTTGCGCTATACGGAAGGACGCCTCGCTTTGACGGCATCAGCTCCAATAGCAACCATGTAATGACAAAGGGCACAGGATCGTGCTACTCGAGAGCGGTATTCGCAGCCAATGGGAAGCAGTATGTCTCTGAGTGGGGGCAGAGAAGGTCAAGGAACAAGGCAGATGGGAACCTTCAGGGCATCGAAGCCCATGTCTACGATGAGGATGGCAAAGCGCTTAACAGGACATTCAACGATTGGAAGAATGCGATGCCGGAGATCTCAGGGCTCACTTACGAGCAGTTCCAGCGGTCTGTCGTGCTTGCTCAAGGCGCATTTGCATCTTTTCTTAATTCAGGTCCTAATGAAAAGGCTGAGCTTCTTGAGAAGATAACGGGAACAGAGATCTACTCAAAGCTGTCGATTGCTGTCTATGAAAGGTTCCGAAAGGAGCAGGATAAGCTCAGCGCGATAGATAGGGATCTATCGGGAATCGTTCTTCTCAAGGATGAGGAGATTGCCAAGGAGCATGGCAGAATCGCTGCCCTGGAGAGCGAAAGCCTGACCCTTGACTGCACGGTCTCTGAGATAGAAAGCGTGGAGAAGCATCTCCAGGACAGGAAAAGCCTGGATAATCTCGGAAGAAGGCTATCAGAGCTCTCAGAGCGGGAGAAAGCCGCATACGAGGAGTTCAGGAAAGCAGAAAGGAGCAAAGATGGCGCGAAGGAAGCCGAGCAATCGGCAGAGCCTATGCTGAAGAAGGCCGAGGAGCTTGACCATGGGATTGCGCTTTCCCTTGCAAGGAGAGCAGAGGCTGAGGCAAGGAAGGACAGCGTGAACGCTGCTATGGAATATGCATTGTCGAAGCGGGAGGAAAGCAATAGGAAGCTGAATGAGAAGAAGGAGGAACTCGGGAAAGCAATCAGGTACATCTCCATCCATGAAGGCGATGAATCGATAGCAGGATCTCTATCTGCAATCTCCATATACATGAATGAGGAAGAAGGCATCTCATCCGGGCTTGCGGCCCTCAGGGATAAGGAAAGGGAGCAGGAAAGGAGCCTCATGGAGCTTGAAGGCAATGCAAGGACGATTGATGAGAGCGTCAGGAAGCTTGAGGAGAATGCAGGATGCATTGCTGATAGCCTCAAGGAGGAAGAGTCAAGGATAGAGGGCATACTCAGCGGGAGCACTCCAGAGAAGATAAGGCAGGAGCTCGAGGCGCTTAGAAAGGAGGAAATGGATAGAATCGCAATTGCATCCCTTGAGGACAGAAGGCTCTCGCTTAGGGATGGCGAATGCTGTCCCCTATGCGGCTCAAAGGACCATCCATACCTCAGGATCAATGGATTCGGAATCCTCAATTCGGAAGCAAGGAGCAGGATAGAAAGGAAGATCGATGAGACAAAGGATCTCCTTTCCCTTCTTGAGGCGGAGAATGCAAGGCTCAGTGAACTGCAGGCCAGGAAAACCGATGCAGAGAGGAGCATCGCTGAAAGCAGAAGCAGGCTATGTCTCATGAAGGAGAGGATCTCCTCCACCATGAATGCCCTTGAGGAGACCCGTGCGAGGATCCGTGAGACAGAGGAGAGGAGAAAGGAAAACGGATCAAGGATCGCTGCAGAGCTATCCAGGCACAATGCATCAAGCACTGAAGAGCTTGAGATACGGCTGGCTGCGCTGGCGAAAGCAAAGGCACTGAGGGATTCATTATCGCTTGAGACAGAGGCTCTCAGGTCATCCATCATTGCTGCGGATTCAGAGATAGATGAAAGGAAAAGGGAGCTTGAAGCAGTCTCTGCATCGGTTGCGGAGCTTGATGCCGGGATAGCAAGGGAAAGGGATGGAAGGAGGCTTGTATTCGACGGCTCGGTGGATGATGAGAGAAGGAGGCTCAGGCTCATCAGGGAGAGTGCGGAGAGAGATTATCAGGCGGCAAATGATGCGCTGAATGAAGCAAGGTTTGAGATATCGGGGATCAAGGGAAGCATGTCCCAGATCGAAGAAAGGCTATCTTCGTTTGAATATGGCCGGAGCAGGTTCCTTTCGTGTCAGGACCTCAGCGCAGAGAAGGAAGCGCTGACGGAAAGGAGGAGAACAGTCCTCCAGGAGATAGGAGCAATCAAGAGCAGGCTCGATATCGACAGGAGAAACCGGGCAGCCGCAGAGGAGAGGATCAAGGCAAGGGATGCACAGATCGAAGTGCTTGGAGACTGGTCTTCCCTCAACGACCTCATTGGCTCCTACGATGGCAAGAAGTTCAAGCAGTATGCGCAGAGATACACATTCAGGCATCTGATCAAGGCTGCGAATGCGCGTCTGAGACGCTTCTCCGACAGGTACATGCTATGTCCTTCAGAAAACCCCGCAGATCTCGATTTCTATGTCATAGACAATGAGGACAACCTATCGAGAAGGCCAGCAAAGGGCCTCTCTGGCGGCGAGAGCTTCATCGTGAGCCTCGCGCTTGCCCTTGCTCTCAGCTCATTCTCGGCAGGAAGCAGCGAGATTGGATCGTTCTTCCTCGATGAAGGCTTCGGCACACTTGACTCGGAGCACCTTGATAGAGCCATCAGCGCACTATCATCCCTCAGGGAGGAAGGAAAGACGATAGGAATAATCTCCCACGTTGAGGAGCTTAAGGTAGCAATCCCTGTTGTATTGTCAGTCGGAAGGGATGGAAGGATCTCAGGCCCAGGCGTATCCTGATGAGGAAACCAGACATGGTATCCCCTGCCAGATGAAATAGCATTCTGTGCTTGCATGGGACAGCATAGCATCTATCAGACAGGAATGGTTCCCTGCTACTTGACAGAGCCCCACATCCCTTGCCCTTTGAATCATCATTGCAGTGGAATGCTCAGGAAGCTATCCGGAAAGGAAGAGTCTTCAAAGACAGCGGCAAACCATAGCTGCAAGTGATTCAGTCAGGCTTCTTTCAACAATTCATTCAAAGTGCCTGTTTCCAGATCGCATCCATCGGAAAAGGCCTTCCATGCCCTCTTCTTAGGAAGAGAAGCAGAATAGAATTCCTTTCCGTGCCAGCTATTGCTGATAGCTGCAGCCATACGACGTGCCATGAGAACAAAAAAAAACTCTCCCATTCCTGAGAGAGCCTTGAGGTGTCGATCGGATTCGAACCGATGAAAAACGGTTTTGCAGACCGTCCCCTTAGGCCACTTGGGTACGACACCTTTAACTCAATACACTCTAGCAGAAAGAAAGATGTAAATCAAGTGGGAAAATAAAGAGAGGATGTTGACAGAGGCGAACAGATGTTCTCTAATAATCAGCAGAAGGAGAACAAGCGTTCGCTTATGACAACAAAGGAAATCATCCTCGAGAAAGCGCTAACGCTCTTCAGCCAGAAGGGCTTCGACAGCACTACAGTCAGGGACATCGCAAAGGATGCAGGGATCACGCAGTCCTCGATCTACAAGCACTATTCATCCAAGAATGACATATTCGATGCGATCTTCGATGAGATGAGAAGGCGCTACGATGAGCAGGCAGGAAGGCAGGAGCTCCATATCGAAGGCGATGGAGGCAGAAAGGATGCCGCTACTATAGGAAGGCTCCCTGCTGACTCGATTGCAAGGGAAGTGAGGAAGCTGATCGAATACTCACTCGATGAGCCCTTTGTCGCAAGGACGAGGAAGATGCTCACCATAGAGCAATTCCGCAGCAGCGAGTGCGCAGCCCTCTACAGCCAGAGGTACGGGGAGAGGATGCTCAGCTATCATGAGAATCTCTTCGGCAAGCTGATGGAGGATGGCATCATGGAGAAGGAGGATCCTTACTATGCGGCATTGAGGT
>JAXFQZ010000001.1:0-5112 GCA_034178685.1 Candidatus Ornithospirochaeta sp.
CACTGGAATGCCAGGAATAGCATCAGGCCATTGACAACAGGAGCCGCTGCTGCCTTGCGTCCTGTCCTCATCCTCCTTGCCATCGATAGATAAACAGCATCGACGAATGCAGATAGAAGCGCTCCGATTGCAAGCACAGGAAGAACCATGGAGGATACAAGCTGGTTTGCTAGGAACGGAATGACAGAGATCGTTATTCCATCAAGCAATGAACCGATCAGGAATGCCTCCAGGTCCCTCCTATCCTTTCCGAGGTAATAGCATATCATCTCGGGAATCGAGAGCAGGAGGACAATCAGCGGGATTCTCAGCTTTGCAAGCATTATGTCCGGGAAGAATGCGTTGATCACAACATAGACAATCGAAATGAAACCCACTAGCAGCGTGAATAACATGTTCCTAAGGTATTTGCTGTTTCTCATTTCAGCCCTCCCATTCTGTGGCCTTGGTTGCGACATCCGCGCCTGTGACAAAGGCAACAGCGGAATTCACTGCCCTGCATATTGCCTTCGAGGATACTGTCGCGCCTGTAAGCCCATCGATAGTGCTTCCGACCTCGGCATCTCCTGTATTCCTCAGGAACTGGAGAAGGAAATCCGTATCCTGCAAGGCTCTCCTGCCAAGACCAAGGGTTTCATCCATATCCCTGATGGTGATGCCTGTTACATATCCATCGTTGCGGACTCCGACCCATAGCCTGATGTTATCCACATAGCCCTTGGCATTTGCCTCTATTATGTAGCCATCAGTCCCCTTGAACACCCTTGTGATCGCAGGGTCGTCTCCATCGTATTCCTCCTCCTCGAAGGAATCACTGCCCATCAGAAGATAGGAGAACACGTATTCCATCTCGCTCTCTGCCCTCTTTGCCGCAATCCCCCTAAAGCCAAGGGTGAATCCGAATACAGCAAGGGATACGAACAGGATCAGAAGAAATGGCTTGAGTATCTGCTTCATAGAGCTGCCCTCCTTCCTGTTCCGAAGATCCTCGGTGATGTGTATCTGTCAAGGATCCACGACAGGCTGTTCATTATGAGAATCGAGTATGTGACACCCTCCGGATAGAGGCCAGTGTATCTGAAGATTATTGTGAGTATTCCGCACCCAGCACCGTAAATCACCTGTCCCCACCCTGTAGTAGGACTCGATACATAATCCGTTGCCATGAAGAATGCACCCAGGATAAGGCCTCCTCCTGTTACCTGATAGCACATCCAGAGCCATCTGGAATCGGTCTTCGGGAATATCAGCGAAAGCAGTGCTACAGTCCCGATGTACGAAAGTGGTATTCTAAGCGATATAACGCCCCTCAGGACCAGATACGCAGCTCCGATGAGAAGAGCTATTGCCGATACCTCTCCTATCGTTCCGCCGATCCTTCCGAGAATCATATCGGAAAGGGAAGCAGAGGGAAGCGCAGGCATCACCATGCTATGGAGAGGAGTTGCGCTTGTTACGATATCAACAGGTCCCAGAAGCGGAGCATGATAGCCTGATGCTGCATACCTGATAAGCGTAGTAGGCCAGAAGAGCATTATGAATGCCCTTCCTGCAAGGGCTGGGTTGAAGATATTCTGTCCAAGCCCGCCTGAGAGGCACTTCACAACGACAATCGAGAATGAGGATCCGATCGCTACCAGCCAGTAAGGAACAGTCGCTGGCAGCGTCATTGCAAACAGGAGGCCTGTCACGGCTGCGGAGAAATCAAGCACTGACTGCTTCTTCCTGGCGCATGCATCGAAGATAGCCTCTGAAGCAACTGCTGCGGCAATCGAGACCAAAGCAACCGCCAATGCTCTTGCTCCCTGGTAGAATACACCCATTGCCAGTGCAGGAAGCAGAGAGATCACCACATCGAGCATAAGCCTTGACGTGGTATTGCTTCCCTTGATATGAGGTGATGATTCGTTGATCAGCTTCATTTTCCTGCCTCCCTTAGGGCTTTCTTTGCCTTCCTGAAGTTCTCGACAAGAGGAATCCTCGCAGGGCATACGTATGCGCAGCATCCGCACTCCATGCAGTCAATCACGTGGAGGCGCCTTAGCGCATCCAGGTCGTTTGCCTGAGCATACCTGTTCATATAAAGAGGCTGGAGCCTCATCGGGCAGTGATCGAAGCACTTGCCGCATCTGATGCACTTTGGATCCTCGACAGCCTTCCTCTCCATAAGGGCTGTGATTGCATTCGTGCCCTTCACGATAGGAGAGGAGAGGTCTGAAACGCATGCACCCATCATCGGGCCTCCGGCAAGAACCTTAATTGTGCCATCCTTGAGTCCTCCGCACTGCTTGATCGCATGCTCTATAGGCGTACCGATCCTGACGATCACATTCCTGGGCTTCTCTATGCCCTCTCCTGTGACGGTGACTATCCTCCTGATGGAAGGCTCGCCCTCATAGACTGCCTTGGCAATCGATGCATAGGTAGCGGCATTGAATACAATGCATCCGACATCCTTGGGGAGCTTTCCGGAAGGGACCTCCCTTCCAGTGACTGAGAATATAAGCTGCTTCTCAGCACCCTGCGGATAGCGCGTCTTAAGCACATCGATCTCAATGCCTGGATAGGATGGAAGAAGGCTCCTGAGGCGCTCGATGCCCTCTGCCTTGTTGTCCTCCACCGCAAGCACGACCCTCTTAGGCTTTATCATGCGCGCGATTATAGAGACTCCCTTTAGGACGTACTCGGTGAAATTGCAGATAAGCGTATCATCCGATGTGATATATGGCTCGCATTCGCATATATTCGCAATCACGGTATCGATCTGGCCGGAGACAACGCTCGATTTGACATCTGTCGGGAAGGTCGCTCCTCCCATTCCGACAAGACCTGCTTCCCTTATGATATGCAGTATCTCATCATCGGAGAGCCCATCTATGCTATCGTGGCGCTCCAGAGAGGAGCTTCTGGTATCCCTGAAGTCATTCTCGATCACTATCGACTCGACCTCACCCATTATATTAGGCCTTCTCTCAATAGCTACGACGGTTCCTGAGACAGATGAATGCACAGGCACCGAAAGCCCTTCGGCATCACCTATCTTCTGTCCCATAACGACTTTATCGCCGACCTTCACAAGAGGCTTGCAGATCACGCCGATATGCTGCTTGAGAGGTATTATGACCTGGGAAGGCGGGTCAAGCTCTTCAGGTAGAGCGTGCCCTGCCATCTCCTTGTTTTCCTTTGGATGAACACCACCGAAAAACCTGCTTCTCATGTTTTCTCCTTTAAGTCCTCAGCAATCTGTCAAAACCATCGCTGAAGAATTCATTTCCATTCAGATCGAGCCAGTAAGCCTCTGCTCCATACTCTGCAAGCAGCGTCTTCCCCTCCTCAAGAGGCATCAGAAAGAGAGCTGTCGAAAGAGCATCGGCAACAGCGGATGATGATGCGACAACAGTCACAGCCTTCCATTTATCCGCAGGCAGAAGCGTATCAGGGTCTATGATGTGATGATATGCCTTCCCATCTACCTCGTAATACCTCTGATAATCCCCGCTGGTGACAATGTTCCCTTCCTTTACAGAAAGCGTATGGATGTAGGAGTCGTTCTCCCCATAGGGATTCTGGACTCCGATCACCCATGCTCCTCCATTCGGCTTAGGCCCAATGGCAGAGACATTGCCTCCCACGCTAAGAAGGAAGGGACCATCAAAGGCCTCTGAGACCTTCTGTACAGCAAAGCCCTTGGCGATTGCTCCTACATCAAGCCTCAGCTCAGGATCGCGGAAGAATACAGTCGATGCATCCTCATCTATGACCACATCATCGAAATCGATGTGGAGACTGGCTTCCCTCAGCTCTGATGCATCAGGAAGATACGCGTTTTCCGGATCGGAAAGGCTATCCTCCCTTGCATCATGCCATAATGAGAGCACAGCGCCCATAGCCGCATTCACCCTGCCTTCCGTCGCATCGTAGACATCCTTGCAGAAAAGAAGGAGCTCGATTATCCTTCCATCGACCTTGACTGGCTCAGTCCCAGCCCTGTCATTGACATCCTTCAGGGATGTGATTCCAGGGTAGGATGAATAGATATCATACAGCTGATGATACACCAGAAGCTCATCATGGATGCTCTCAGAGACAGTCCTGAACGACTCCTCGGATTCCGAATAACCGACGATAGTCGATACAGTATTGAAAAGGGTGAGGAAGGAAGCCTGATACTTCCTATCCTCCGTCCTTGTCTCTACCTTCCTGGCGCATCCAGCAGCCAGGATGAGAATAGATGCAGCCAATAATGCCTTAAGGTATATCCGCTGAGCCTTCATCTATCAGATCTTCCCAAGGATCCCGGTGAAGTCGCCAATCGACATCGTCACGGATGATGCGAGGTCTGCGCCGCTCGGCTTTCCTGCATCGCTCACGCTGATGCCCATGGCCTCCGAGAGCGTCTTCCCTGTAACGTATGCCTCATAGGCTGCTGCCTGCTGGTACCAGTCGGCCTTGATAGAGCTGACCCTGCTCATGCCGTAGCCTTCCTTGAGCTCCTTCTTGGTCTGGACCCTTGCTGACAGCTCGCCCTGGATCCTGCCGCTCTGGTCGAATGCGACCTTGGGCTGAACGGCATCAATCACGATGCTCGTGATCCTGTCTCCGTCAAGCGTCACTGCCGCCACCGTCACGTCGGTCTGGGCGTTACCGTTCTTACCATCTGCTGCAGCCTTGCTCTTCGCAATGGAACCCACAGTGGAGAGCACTAGCCTGTCGCCTGCCTTGGCACCCTTCTCCTCAGCGTTCCTTGCCGCTGCCGCGACTATGTCTGCAAAGCCCCCGTAATAGAGCGTAACGGATGACGCAAGGTCCACTCCGTTCCTCTCAGATGATGCAGATACCTTAAGCCCCTCTACCTCATCTGCCGTGAGCCCGATCACGTACTCTGCAAACGATGCCGCCTGCTCGTTCCACTCTGCGCCGATCTTCGACGCCTTCCTCATGCCGTACCTGTCGCCGAGCTCGTTCTTGCTGAGGACATCAGCCCCTATGTCGCTCAGAAGGCTTCCGTCAGCTCCGAACGACACCTTCGACTGCACTGCGTCTATCACGCAATCGACTATCCTTCCGCTGCCGTCAACCATGACAGCCGCGATGCTTATGTCGCTCTGGCCT
>JAXFQZ010000012.1:0-13533 GCA_034178685.1 Candidatus Ornithospirochaeta sp.
GCTCAGTCAGAAATAGAATCAGCAAATAAAATAAGAAAAAGGTTTGGTGTAAAAATGAGAAAGAATGAATATGTGTCATTGGATGACTTTATCTATGAGTATGCAAACGGTAAGGCTTTCTCTTGGCAGGATCCCAATGGAATAGAACGTTTCATGGGTCTGGAGTTCTACAATAATGGCCATTATTATCGGCTTTGCCGAGAACCTATTGACTGTGTTCCAGAAGGTGCAGCTGGACGGTTTCATGTGATGGAGATGATAATGAAGAAAGAGGAATATCCATTATGTGATTGTTTTAAGGATATCGGATGGTATGAATCATTGCATAGCGTTTTAAAAGAATGCATTCTTTATGGCGTACCTTTTGAAACTGTCATAATGGACGACGATACGCTGATACTTAGCAAGGATTAATTGAAGCTTTCTCTGTTTTAACAAAGAACATGCCCACCTTAAATGGATAGGCTCACCGATGGATTTCGGAGAGCCCTTCCGCATTTAGATTAAAAGAGGTGCGAGTGCTTCGATGTACTGATCCCTGCATGAGGCCTTCGTAATCGATGATTTGATCCTTGATGAGCCCTCGATTCCCTTGAGGTACGACATCATGTGCTTCCTCATCTCCCTTGCAGCCAGATCCTCTCCGAAGTACCTGATCATAAGATCCAGGTGCCTGATCGCTGTCTCTGCCTTCTCCCTGGGCGTAGGAAGCTCGTACGTGCCCTTTTCCATGAGATCCCTTGCCTGACGGAATATGAAGGGGTTCCCGATGGCTCCACGAGCGAACATTATGCCATCCAGACCGTAATCCAGTGCCTTTATGGCATCATCCGGGGTAAGCATATCCCCGGAGCCATACAGGATAGCCTCGCCCTTGAAATGCTCTGAGAGGTTCCTGAAGGCCTCCCAGTCAGCGTATCCTGAGTATCCCTGGGCTCTAGTCCTGGCGTGGAGCGTGAGAGCCGATGCTCCTGCCTCTATGGCTTTCTCGGCAAACTCCATGTAGTTGATGGATGAGCTGTCCCAGCCTAGCCTGAATTTCACGGATACTGGTATATCCGTGCATTCTGTTATGGCTCTTACCATCTCAGCCATCCTCTCAGGATCCTTCATCAGCGCAGATCCTGCTCCTGTCTTCACGACCTTCGGCACAGGGCAGCCGCAGTTTATGTCTATTCCGGTCGGCCTGAAATCAAGAAGCCTCTCCATTGCCCTCCTTACGGGGTCTGCCGATGGTGCGAAGATCTGTATTATCAGCCTATCCTCCCCATCTCCACGCTCCAGAAGCGCCTCTGTCTTCCTGCTGTCGCGCGCAAGCCCTTCTGCGCTGACCATCTCGGTCACGGCGATATCTGCGCCATGCTCGCGGGCAAGCTGCCTGAAGGCTTTATCCGAATATCCCGCAAGGGGAGCAAGTACGAATCTGTCCATAGCTTAAGATAATAAAGAAATACTTAAATCCTTGCTACCGCAAATCAAAATGCATTATCATGAACAGGATGGACAATAAGAAAGACAACGGTGATGATTTTGCCTACGTATATGTAATCAAGAACCCCTCATACAACGATATATGCCTATGCGCATGGGACAGTGTGCTGTATAAAGGCACTCCTGTAATGTATGAGACGCGCTTCGGGCTCGATCTCGGCATAGTAGTCGGTCCTGCTCCTTCAGCAGACAGATCCTATGTGCCTGGATGCAAGGATGTAAAGGGAGCCTGCCTTTCATTCGGAAGCACTGAGGAAGGAGCCGGGAGCGAAAACGAGCACCAGTGCTCATACTGCTCCGGATGCCAGGTTGCCAAGGAGCCTGAGAAGGTCAGGGTTGAAGGCGATGTGACGTGGATAGACCATCTTGCTACTCCTGCAGAGATGGCTAGGTACAGCGAGAACAGCGCCAAGGAGGAAGAGGCACTTAGGGTATGCAGGGAGAAGGTGCAGAAGCATAAGATCAACATGAAGCTCGTCTCATCCCACTTCCTCCTGGGAGAGCCGAAGGTCCTCTTCTTCTTCACTGCAGAGGAGCGTGTTGACTTCAGGGATCTTGTGAAGGACCTTGTCTCCGTATTCAGGATGAGGATTGAGCTCAGGCAGATAGGAGTGAGGGATGAATCAAGGCTCCTCGGAGGGCTTTCCGCATGCGGAAGGGACTACTGCTGCCATCTGATGACGAAGGAGATGGATCCTGTGACGATAAAGATGGCTAAGGAGCAGAACCTCTCGCTTAATTCGCTGAAGATCTCGGGACCGTGCGGAAGGCTGCTATGCTGCCTTGCGTATGAGTACGACTACTACATGGAGGAGAAGGCCTCCTGCCCGCCTGAGGGAACGAGGCTGAGGATCGACCATGAGCTATGGAAGGTGAGCGAGGTCAATATTCTCTCGAGAAGGATCATAGTGCAGGGCAGCGAGGGAAGAACGCTATCCATTCCCTTCGAGGATGTCAGCTTCAATTCCGAGACCGGTTTCTGGGATGTCTCCAGGGAGTACCAGGATGAAATATTCTCATCCTGATATGAATTTGCAGTTTTGGATAAAACTTTGTATTGACCTGAATTAGTTATTATGATATTTTCAGTAATCGCTGTCGTATTGTCAAAAAACGAAGCGAAATCAATATAGTTACATATGTTTTGGAGGAAATAAATGGGAAACAAGTCCGCAGAGAAAAGAGAACGTCAGAATGCTGCTCGCCGCCTTCGCAATCATTCAGCAAAGAGCACAGTCCGCACAGCAATAAAGAAGTTTGACGCAGCTGTCGCTGCTGGTGATAAGGCTGCTGCTGCAACAGCAATGGCTGAGAGCTGCAAGCTCCTTGATTCCGCAGCAGGCAAGGGCATCATCCACAAGAATACTGCATCTAGGAAGAAGAGCAGGATCGCATACGCTTACAATAAGCTTGCCTGATTTTCTGGCGTATTCTTTCTGGAGTTGAATAGACATGGATGAGAAGCTGACAAAGGCTGCTATTATCGAAAGCCTGCATAGCAAGCTTGGATATAACAGGACAGAGATTCACGAAATCATCGATGAGCTCTTCGAAGAAATCAAGGACGGGCTGAAGGACAACCGTGTCATCGAGCTTAGGGGATTCGGAACCTTCGAGGTAAGGATCAGGAAGGGCAGGGAGAAGGCCCGCAATCCTAAGACAGGCGATGTTGTATCAGTGGATCGTCATGGTGTCGCAATCTTCAGGCCAGGCAAGGAACTCAAGGATTTTGTCTGGGATGTCTGCGAAGGACATGACGAGGAGTAATTGTCTTTGAGGGGTTATATCAGTGGCAATCAAAGAGAATAGAAGAAGCCTCAGAACCGTTGGTTCTGAGGTTCTTGTTTTATTGGTATCTTCGTTTCTGCTAAGCATCGCATTCCCTGGCTTCATGACCGATGAAGGACTGGGCTTCATAGCATTGCTGGCACTGATCCCTGTTTTCGCAGTGATCAGGAACACCTCATGGAAGCTGGTATGGATATACGGCTTCTTCTATGGGTTTTCGTATTACACATTCTTCAATTACTGGATGAAGGGCTTCCATGCCCTGGCTATCCTCATCGTCCCTATAATAAAGGGAGGTGAGATGGTGATGCTCTTCCTGGCCCTCAAGGCGGCAGTGACCTTCTTCAGGAAGCGCGGGTATCTGCTTCAGGCAGTGATCTGGGTGGCATATGGATACCTTTCCGAGAGCTGGTTCGCAGGATATCCATATGGGAATATCGCATACGCCCTCTATGACTGGAGGATAATCATCCAGATTGCTGATATCACCGGAATCTGGGGCATCATATTCATGATGGTGCTTCCTCAGGCATTCGTAGGAAACTATATCCAGGGCATTGTTGCAGGGAGCAGGGAGAAGTTCCGCCATGCGCTTATGGATAATCTCGTGCCTGCTATACTCTATGCGGTCCTCCTTGTCCTGATACTCATATACGGTGCTGTATCCCTTTCAAGGTGGGAGGACAAGCAGCCCGATATGACATGGCGCGTTGCAGCTGTGCAGCATAACCATGACTCATGGAAGGGCGGATATACGACGTACCTCCATAACTTCAACAACCTCAGGAAGCTTACGCTTGAATCGCTTCAGGAGAATCCGGATATCGTGATCTGGAGCGAGACAGCCTTCGTGCCTTCGGTTGCATGGCATACGACGTACTCGACATCCTCCGATTCGCCATATGCCAATGTCGCATCGATGGTCAATGACTTCGTCAGCTTCGCGAATTCCCTCCCTGTCCCTCTCCTTACAGGAAACCCTGAAGGAGTTATAAAGGATCCGGACCTTCCTCCTGTGGCAGAGGACGGGACGATGAACAGGAAGGACTACAATACAGTCATCCTCTTTGACGATGGTCAGATCAAAGAGACGTACCGCAAGCAGCATCTTGTGCCATTCACTGAGCACTTCCCGTACCAGAAGACGATGCCATGGCTATACAACATGCTTCTTGCCAATGACTACAACTGGTGGGAGAAGGGCGATGAGCCGGTTGTCTTCAATGCCTCCGGCGTTACTTTCTCCACTCCTATCTGCTTCGAGGATGTCTTCGGATACCTGTCTGCTGAATATGTCGGAAACGGTGCCGATGTGATCGTGAATATGACCAATGACAGCTGGTCTAAGACCGAGAGTGCTGAGATGCAGCATGCTGCAATCGCAATCTACAGATCCATAGAGACCAGGAAATCGACAGTCAGGGGTACAAACAGCGGAATATCGTGCATGATCACACCCGATGGCACGATGCATGAGATAATGAAGCCCTTCGAGATGGGATGGCATGTGTACCAGGTTCCTGTGTATACCCATCAGAGCAATGCGGATACATTCTATGTGAATCACATAGATCTCTTTGCCCATATTGCGATAATCATATCTGCAGCCTCCCTTGCTGCAGGTGCCGTCCTATGCATCATAAGGGCAATGAGGAAGAAGGAATCATGACAAGCGCAAGCCTTATAATAATAGGAACGGAGCTGACCCGCGGAATCATACAGGACAAGCATGGCATGCTTGTCTCCAAGGCGCTTACCGAGATTGGTGTGCATATGTCCCAGATCGTGGCGCTTCCGGATGATGGATCGATAGAGAAGGTCCTTGAAGCCCTGATGAAGAGCAACAGCATCCTTATAATAACAGGAGGGCTCGGCCCGACTACCGATGATATGACCAGGAAGGTGATTGCGGAGGCATCAGGAACGCGCCTTGTGAGGAACGAGGAATGCTGGCAGCACCTCCTGGAGCGCCTTGGCGATAAGGCATATGGCGCTAACAGCAAGCAGGCGATGATCCCTGAGGGCTTCTCCGTCCTCCCGAATCCGAATGGCACAGCTCCCGGCTTCTACGGTGAGAGCAAGGGTGTGCTGATAATATCGCTTCCCGGGCCTCCTAGGGAGATGGAGCCGATGTTCTTCAATTACGTGATGCCTCTGATAAGGAAGCATCTCGACATTCCTGAGAAGAAGAGGAATGAGTACTCATCGTTCATCACGGCAGAGGCAAAGCTCGAGGAGCTGTACCATGAAGCCGCCCCAGAGCTTGACTGGGGAACGAGGTTCCAGGATTACAGGATATCGCTGTATCTCTCAGGAGGAAGCGAAGAGGATAAGGAAGCTGCTATCTCAAGGCTCAGGGAGAAGGTAGGAAGATACAGGATCCTCGATGGCGATGTCACGCCTCTTTCATTCCTTGTATCAGTCCTGAAGGAGAAGGGTGCTACTATCTCTGCCGCTGAGAGCTGCTCAGGAGGTCTTGCCTCATCCCTTCTTACATCGCTTCCGGGCTCATCTTCCTTCATGATGGGAGCAGTCACAGCATATGCTCCGTCCGTGAAGGAGAGCGTCCTTGGCGTAAGGCATTCGACTATAGAGGAGCATGGCACTGTATCGGAGGAGTGCGCATCGGAGATGGCTGAGGGCGTGCTTGCCGCAACAGGCTCGGATTACTCATTCTCCATCACTGGTGTCGCAGGCCCTGACAAGAGCGAAGGCAAGGATGTCGGAACCGTTTGCTTTGCATTCTCAGGAAGGGGAAGGAGAACGGAGAGTGTTTCCATCCGCTTCACATCATGGGGAAGGGAAAGCATCAGGAGAAGATCAGTGACTGCCGCATTCATTCTTGCTGGCGCATACATAATCGGAGAGAGCACTGAGGAAATCGTCGCTACATGGGCATGCCTCTAGGTTGACATTGGATATCATAGGAAATAAACTCTATATTGTTCCGTATCCTCTGATTCCATGAGGAAACATCCTAGAGAATTCAACTTAATCTAAGTATCCGGAGATTAAACCGATATATGTCAGATGAAACAGACGTAAAGGAAGCTATCGGGAGCGAAAGCCCCGCAGAGGCTCCAAAGCCGGTCAGGAAGAGAACGCCGAGAGTGAAGAAGGCTGTATCTGAGCCTAAGGCAGAACCTGCATCAGAGGCACAGGCAGAGAAAGCTGCCGATAGTGCTGAGGAAAAGACCGCAGAAAGAAAGAAGATATCCATCAAGGCACCTGTGAAGAAGCGTGTATTCGTGAAGAAGAAGCCTGCTGCAGATGAGCCTTCGGAACAGGCAGCAGGTGCTGATAAGCCTGAATCGGGAGAGGCAATGGCGGCAGAGCCTGTGAATGCCGATCCCACTGCACCGGAAAACGCACCTGCTATGCCTTCAGCGGAGGAAGCTCCAGCAGCAGCTCAGGCAGAGGAGGCAGAGGCTCCATCCGATGCATCCTCAGATGACGACTCCCAGAGCCAGAAGGGCGAATGGGAGGATAGACGCTTCCAGAGAAACAGCAATAACAGCAGGAACAGCATCAGGAACAACAGGAACAAGAAGAACCAGAAGAGGCAGGATGATTACCCTGCGGAGGTGAATATGGATGAGCATCCTGAAGCGCCTCAGCTCTTTATATCGGTCCTCACTGAGCTCAGCATAGATATCCTTAGGGAGAAGGCAAAGGATGCTGGCATTCCTGAGGATGTGATCCTTGACTGCAGGAAGCAGGACCTTATATCGAGGATGCTGCGCCTGCATTCTGCTAAGGGCGGCGTGCTTCTCGTGGAGGGCACTCTTGAGATCATGCAGGAAGGCAACTTCGGCTATCTCAGGTATGCTGTCAACAACTACCTTGTCGGAACGGAGGATGTCTATGTCTCCTCTTCGATAATAAAGTCAAACGGCCTAAGGACAGGCGATACAGTCTATGGCCAGATCAGGGCACCAAGGGAAGGAGAGAGGAGCGCGGCTCTTATCAGGGTCCTCAAGGTAAATGGCGAGGAGCCCAAGTATGCGAAGATCAGGGCTCCTTTCGACACTCTCACTCCGCTCTTCCCCGATGAGAGGCTCCACCTTGAGGTCGTTGAGGAAGGAAAGCCTTCTGATCTCTCCACAAGGGTTGTGGATCTCTTCTGCCCGATAGGAAAGGGACAGCGCTCCCTGATCGTAGCTCCTCCTAGGACCGGTAAGACAGTGCTTATGCAGAAGATTGCGAATGCGATCACTGCGAACCACCCTGAGGTCCTCCTGATTGTCCTGCTTGTGGATGAGAGGCCTGAGGAGGTCACCGATATGAGGAGGAACGTAAGGGCTGAGGTCGTGGCATCTACCTTCGATGAGCAGGCAACGCACCATGTGCAGGTTGCTGAGATGGTCATCGAGAAGGCTAAGCGCCAGGTAGAGTACAAGAGGGACGTCGTGATCCTCCTCGATTCGATCACAAGGCTTGCACGCGCATACAACCAGACAGTGCCTGCATCAGGAAAGATCCTGTCAGGAGGCGTCGATTCCAATGCACTCCATAAGCCCAAGAGATTCTTCGGAGCCGCAAGGAACATAGAGCAGGGAGGATCCCTGACGATCATCTCAACTGCCCTTATCGACACAGGCTCAAGGATGGATGAGGTCATATTCGAGGAATTCAAGGGAACAGGAAACAACGAGATTGTGCTTGACAGGAAGATGGCTGATAACAGGAAGTTCCCAGCTATCAACATAAAGAAGTCGGGTACAAGGCGCGATGACCTGCTGCTAGGCGAGGATGTGCTCTCCAGGGTCTTCCTCCTGCGCTCTGCCTTCGGAGCCCTCGATGATATGGATATGTCGGTCAATCTCATTGACAAGATGAAGAAAACCAACAATAATAAGGAGTTCCTCGAGTCGATGAATACACCTTCGGCGTCGAGGATAATATGAAATCCCTTGTCTGTGAAAGCAGGCAAATATGATATCTGCGGAGGAAACAAAAATGAAAAAAGGCATTCATCCTAACTATGAGTTGCAGGAAATCCGTTGCTCATGCGGCAATGTGATCAAGACAAAGTCAACAAGCAGGAACCTCACTGTTGAAATCTGCTCAGCTTGCCATCCGTTCTTCACAGGAACACAGAAGCTGGTTGACACAACAGGAAGAGTCGAGCGCTTCAACAAGAGATACAACAGAACAGCAAAATAAGCATATTGCCTGAAATTGAAGGCAGTGCCATCAGGGGATGGCATCTGTGCTGGATTTCGGAAAGGACCCACATCTCAATAGCGGAGTGGGTCTTTTTTTGTCACCTGCTGGGCATTGGCAGGTTGCTGCAGGGGCTGTCGGGGATTGTATTCCCAGGCGGTAAGTGCGTCAGCCCGATGCTCTTTCAGAACCCTGATACGGAAGGCTGTCCGGAGCATGACTATGATCCCGCAAGGGATGTCTCTGATTTCCTTCTCATGCGCTATGCCCTTGCCCATGACCACCATATGCTCTGCATATGAAGGGTATGCAGGTTCTCGGCGCATGCTCAGGAGCATCGATCATCGCGGATCTAGGCACATATTTCGAAAGGAAGGGAATAGCATATGATGACAGCCATAGGCAGAAGGCAGGCATAGGGCAGGACTTTGCTTCTCTTGGCATATCCGTCATTGATAGGGAATCTGCATTATATGATGCATACAGGAGCGGCAGGATAAGGAAAATGCCATCCAGGCACCATCAGGCTCTTGGATCGGTCAAAGGCACTAAGCTGAAGGTCACAGCCACTGCGCATACGCTGGGCGAGGATCTGATCGAAGCTGTGGAGAGGACAGACAGGAGCTATGCATTGGGCGTGCAGACACACCCAGAGGCAGCGATACGCAAGCTGAGGGAGCATGATGAAGGAAGATCCCGTTACATCCCCTCTGAGGAAGCCCTTAGGCTATTCAGGCACTTTGCAGACCGCTGCCCAGAATCTCAGTAGTCATCAAGGAAATGATGCCTGACGCCATCCTTCTTGTATCCGATCACAGCATTCAGATCGACATTCGACATGCTGCTGAAGATATGGGACTCTACTAGTGGGTTATCCTTCTTCAGCTCTGCGATCAGCTTCTTTGTCTCCAGCCTCTTTGATGAAGTCGTCCCATCCTCATGGCATGTCGTGCATGTGTCAGTGAAGTGGCATGCGCACTGGAGGAAATGGAGCCCGTTGAAGTCTCGCCATCGGCATATATCCTGTTCCCTTACAAGGTATAGCGGGCGGATCAGCTCCATGCCCTCATAGTTCTGGCTCCTGAGCTTAGGCATCATTGTCTGTATCTGCCCGCTATGGAGCATGCTCATCAGTGTCGTCTCTATTACATCATCGTAATGATGGCCAAGTGCGATCTTGTTGCATCCAAGCTCCCTTGCCTTGCTATAGAGATAACCGCGCCTCATCCTGGCACAGAGATAGCATGGATACTTCTCAGCCTTGTCCACTGCATCGAAGATCCTTGTCTCGAAGATCGTGATGGGAATGCCAAGGATCCTGGCATTGTGCTCCAGAAGCGCTCTGTTCTCCATGTTGTATCCCGGATCCATCACAAGGAATACGAGGCTGAATTCCATTTTCCTATGCCTCTGTATCTCCTGGAACAGCTTTGCCATAACCATCGAGTCCTTGCCTCCAGAGATGCATACCGCGATATGGTCCCCTTCCTCTATCAGACGGTAATCCCTGCAAGCCTTCGCAAAGGGAGTGAAGAGGGCTTCATGGAACTTCTTCCTGATCGAAAGCTCAGCCCTGCCCTGGATCTCCTGGTTCTTCTCGTTCTCTATTATGTATCTGAGGTATGATACATAGCCCTCATGGAGGCTGTAGGCATCCCTTCCCAGCTTCTCGAATGCATCTGCAAGCGCCATGGTATGGATCCCGCTCTGGCAATAGAGAACGATTGCCTTTCCCGGGGCAAGGGTCTCTGCATAGTGCCCGATGCTCTTCAGCATTTCCTTCTCCTCGATGTTCACAGCGCCAGGTATCGCTCCGTATCCAACACGCACTGGATCCCTGACATCCACCAGGGCATAGGATCCGGCAGGAAGCCCGAGAAGCTCTCTATAGGTCAGTTCTTTCATATCCTTTTTCCCCTTGTTTACTCCAGGCTTTCTTCTCGACGGCAGTGGTTGTCTCTATCCTGTATCCATCGATAAATGGAGATGCTGAAAGATTATCCTATTAGCATAGTAGGTTGTTGTCAACAACAGCATATAGAAGCCTTCATTCCCTGAATGGCATCCGGACTCTTTGCCGGTATGCTATGATTCAGCACTTTTCCTATTTCAAAATACACAGATTCTCCTTGTTAGCTTTCGCATTCCGACATCTTACGGGAATATACTCTGAATGCAGATGAGGATAATGCATCATTGGAAGGAGATAAGCAGATGTCAGATGAAATCAGGGAAATAGCCAATTGCCCGAACTGCCCGAAGGGATGCCCCAAGGACAGCCTGAGCTGCGACAGAGGCCGCAGGTTCTTCGGTCTGGAGGCCTTGGAAGACAGCGGATCCGGTCATAAGGGAGATCACCATCATGGTGATGGGCACAGATTCCATAAAGGACATGGCGAGGGGCAGGGATTCCATGGAAGCGAAAGCGGGAATCCATTGGTTCAGTCCCTGTCAAAGGCAAGCGCAATCGCTGAGCATAAGAGCCAGAAGATGCGCATGCATGGAAAGGACGAGGATAGTATGTTCGATGTCCTTACTGAAGAAGAGAGAAAGGAACTGAGCGTTCTTCTTGATAAGCTTCTCTCGGAGTGGGCAAGGCTCCATGCAGCCCATCACTCCAGATGATATAAGGATACTGGATACAGCAAAGCCCTCTGTGCAGGCAATATTCCTGGCAGAGGGCATCTTGCTTAACGGGAACCGGGTTATCTTTTCCTTCCTTATTGCAATAGCAACGACATTCGCGCCTTCTCTTGCGAAGGCCTCGACAATGCCTTTTCCCATGCCGGATGATGCTCCGGTGACGACAACTGCTTTGTTTTCCAGTTTCATAGCTTTTTCCTATTGCCAGTCAGCAACAACATGACTTAGGTTAATTGCGCGTTAAGGAGATGAAAGCTGAAAAATCCCTTCAGGCTGTCTCAGAGCCATAGCATAGGATACTGTATCGCCATGTTCCTTCGGGCTTCCTCGTCATCTGAATGGAGAGGAAGGCTTCTGTAAAGAGCAAGGCTCCTCTCATCTCCTCTGACGAGTCCCGTGAAGACCAGGAATGAGTATCGTACTGGAAAGGCATCGAAGTGCGAGACATCCCTGGGGTAGGGCCATGAGGCCTTGTCAATACGGTATATCTGTCTGCAGTCTAAACCCACGTGATCGGAATGTGATTATATAAATCTATATCCTGTAAGTGAAAACGAGTGGCTATGCGCCACTCGTGTTATCCGGGTAATCAGGCTATTGCATGGTGCAGGACCTTCAGCTGCGGCTTCTGGAGAGCTTCCTCCTTATGTCAGAGAGCCTGTTCAGTGCCTCATTCAGGGTCTCTTCCTTCTTTGCGAAATGGAATCGGATCAGATTCCTCACGCTCTCTCTGAAGAAGCATGAGCCAGGGACTCCTCCGACACCGACAAGACGCGCAAGATCCTCAGCGAATAAGAGATCGTCATCGTAGCCGAATTCCGATATATCCATCATGACATAGTAGGCGCCCTGCGGGACTGTATACCTGCATCCTATGCTGTCAAGCCCATTCAGGAACAGATCCCTCTTGGCAGTGTAATCAGCACGGAGCTTGTCATAGTAGGACTGCGGGAACCTCAATGCCGGGATCACAGCCTCCTGCAGGGGCGCAGCGGCTCCTACTGTCAGGAAGTCATGGACCTTCTTCACCCTGTCTGTTATTTCAGCAGGCGCTATCACGTATCCGAGCCTCCAGCCTGTGATCGAATATGTCTTTGACAATGAGGAGCAGGAAAGCGTTCTCTGCCTCATTCCGGGAAGGGATGCGAAATAGGTATGCCTGAAGGGCTCATAGACAATGTGCTCATAAACTTCATCCGTGATCACATAGGCATCGTATTTCTCAGCCAGGAATGCGATGCACTCAAGCTCCTTGCGAGTAAATACCTTGCCGCATGGATTTGATGGATTGCATAGCACCAATGCCTTCGGATGCTGCCTGAAGGCATCCTCGAGGACCTCTGGGTCGAAGTCGAACGTGGGCGGGATCAGCGGAACATAGATAGGGACCGCTCCTGAGAGGATCGCATCTGCAGAGTAATTCTCATAGAAGGGAGAGAAGACGATGACCTTGTCTCCTGGATTGACTACTGTCATCATGGCAGCCATCATTGCCTCAGTGGAGCCGCATGTCACGACGATCTCTGACTCGGGATCTATATCCATTCCCATGAAGTATCGCTGCTTTTCTGCCAGCGCCTTCCTGAAATCCTCAGCGCCCCATGTTATGGAGTACTGATGGAAATCCTCATCAGCTACAGCCTTCAGGCGTTCGGTGATCTCCCGTGGCGGCTGGAAATCAGGGAAGCCCTGGGATAGATTGATGGCATCATAGCGATTCGAGATCCTCGTCATTCTCCTGATCACTGAATCCGTGAATCCACTGGTCCTTGTGGATAAATCCTTCATAGTAATACTCCTTATCTGTCGGCGGAAACCCCGACGGCTTTGCCGCGGGGAGGAGCCGACACTAAGATTTAGATGATGCAGATGGAACCATAATGAGCCCACCTGCCCGTTCCAATAATCTCAGCCTGCTGCAGTTCAGGTTGAGAAGCGTGTTGTCATTCAGCGTGCGCAAAGCAAGATATCCGCTGGTTCTAAGACCGGATATCCTGCATGTCTGTCCGCTTCCCGCAACAACGACCCTGTCGTGCAGGCCGAACCCGGATACCCTGTGCGCCGCCTGTGCCGCCTGGCGCCTGCCGTGCATTTCCGGCATCTGTACTCATCACGCCCCCTGACATACTCCTTGACGTTGTCGAATCCGTACTGCGGCCCCTGCTGATACCCGACGCCTTCGACATCCGGATTCTGGATCCTGTGTATGTCGAACCTGGCTTCCTCAACCACTATACGTGATACAGGAAGCAGTCTGCACACGAAGCCGATCAGATGAATATGGTATCCGATACGCTGCTCCACGGACGGTGCAAGCCAGCCGCGGTGCTTTGAGCGTACGCGGTTGTCGAACCGCGGCTCCCTGTGGCGTGTCTTTCGGTTACGGCGTGAACGTCGCAGTATCAGGCGCTTCTCCATCAGCTTCGGTATGTCGGTGCGGCATTC